>NZ_JASATH010000019.1:0-63698 GCF_038440215.1 Inquilinus sp. OTU3971
TCGGACTGCGCCCTATCCGCCACCGGCGCTTCAAGCGATTGCCCTGGCCCTAATCCCGGCTTGCTTGTCGATCGGACAGACTTCCTGTCATCATCTCCGGCAACGAAAACACCAGTTCGGGGGGAGACGATGAAGCTTCATGTCCTGGCGCTGGGCCTGGTCGCGGCCGGCCTTCTGTCCGTTGGCGAGACCCAGGCGCAGACCGCGGTCAAGGTCGGGGTGATGAACGACCGCTCCGGCGTCTATGCCGACATCACTGGCGAAGGCTCGGTGGTGGCGGCGCGGATGGCGGTGGAGGACTACGCCGCGGTCGACAAGGGGGTGGCGGTCGAGATCGTCTCGGCCGACCACCAGAACAAGCCCGATATCGGCTCGAACATCGCCCGGCAATGGTACGACCAGGACGGCGTCGACGCGATCCTCGACGTGCCGACCTCCTCGGTCGCCTTCGCGGTCAGCCAGATCACCCGCGACAAGAACAAGGTCTTCCTCAATTCCGGCGCCGGCACCTCGGACCTGACCGGGGCGCAATGCTCGCCCAACACGGTGCACTGGACCTACGACACCTGGGCCCTGGCCCACGGCACCGCCAGCGCGCTGATCGCGCAGGGCGACGACACCTGGTTCTTCATCACCGCCGACTACGCCTTCGGCCATGCGCTGGAGCGCGACGCCAGCGCCCAGGTCAAGGCCCAGGGCGGCACCGTCGCCGGCTCGGTCCGCCACCCGTTCCCGGGGCAGGACTTCGCCTCCTTCCTGCTGCAGGCCCAGGCCTCGGGCGCCAAGGTGGTGGCCTTCGCCAATGCCGGCGGCGACACCATCAACGCGATCAAGCAGGCGGCGGAGTTCGGGCTGCAGGCCGGCGGCCAGAAGCTGGCCGGCCTCCTGACCACGATCCGCGACGTCAAGACGCTGGGCCTGCCGGCGGCGCAGGGGCTGCTGCTGACCGAGGCCTTCTACTGGGACATGAATGACGGCACCCGCGCCTTCTCCCAGCGCTTCGCCGAGCGCATGGGCGGCCAGATGCCCAGCATGATCCAGGCCGGCGTCTATGCCAGCCTGACCCATTACCTGAAGGCGGTCTCGGCGACCAAGGGCAAGGACCCGGCGGCGGTGATGGCCTGGATGAAGGCCAATCCCAGCGACGACCCGCTGTTCGGCCAGGGCCGGATCCGCGCCGACGGCCGCCACATCCACCCGATGTACCTGTTCCAGGTCAAGGCGCCGGCCGAGTCCAAGGGCGACTGGGACCTGTACAATCTGCGCGCCACCATCCCGGCCGACAAGGCCTTCCGGCCCGAGGCCGAGGGCGGCTGCTCGCTGGTGAAGGGGTGAGGGCCGGCGCTGGCGTGATCGCTCAAAGTCTCCTTTGACTGACATGCCCGGGGCTCGACCCGGGCATCCAGGGGTGCAGTCCAGTTCATCGAGCTGCGGAATTCATGCACTGTCACCGAATTGATAAACGTCCGCTGCGCTCCGGTTCTCGAAACCACCGCCATCCGACTCACACCAGCGCATTTCCAAACGGTCTCTGAGGCAAATCTTGCCCCGAGAGCAATGTTTCGATTGCCCGGCGGCGAGGCGGGCCGCGATGCTCGGCTTCGCTTCTGCCGAGGAACCCGTCGATGATCGTCAGCCCCACCGGCCTGGCCGGCCTCGCCCTGATCGCGCTCGGCATGGTCTGCACCCCCGGGCCGAACATGATCTACCTGCTGTCGCGCTCGATCCTGCAGGGCCGGCTGGCCGGGGCGATCTCGCTGGCCGGCGTGGTGCTCGGCTTGCTCTGCTACATGCTGGCCTCCGCCGTGGGCCTCACCGCGCTGATGCTCGCCGTGCCGCTGGCCTATGAGGCGGTGAAGCTGGCCGGGGCCGGCTACCTGCTGTGGATGGCCTGGACCTCGGTGCGGCCCGGCGCCGGCTCGCCGCTGCGGCCGCGGCGCGACCTCAAGCCCGACCGGCCCCGCAAGCTGTTCGCCATGGGCTTCCTGACCGCGCTCCTGAACCCGAAGATCGCGATCTTCTACGTCTCGCTGCTGCCGCAGTTCATCGACCCGGAGCGCGGCCACGTGCTGGCGCAGAGCGTGGTGCTGGGCGCCACCCAGGTGGCGATCAGCTTCAGCGTCAACCTGCTGATCGTGCTGGCGGCCGGCGGCATCTCCGCCTGGTTCGCGGCGCGGCCGACCTGGCTGCAGGTGCAGCGCTGGGTGATGGGCAGCCTGCTGGCCGGCTTCGCCGTGCGGCTTGCCTTCGACAAGCGGCCGGTCTGAGCTTCGCTATACTGCCGTCCCGACCGGACAGCCCGATTCGAGCAACATGGCGACCGATTCCAACAATGCATCGGCCACGACCGCCGGGATCGCCGTCGCATCCCTGATGGCGGTGGGCTCGATGACCTCGGTCCAGCTCGGCGCCGCCTTGTCGACGCCGACGCTGGAGAGCTTCGGCCCGATGGGCACGACCTGGCTGCGGCTCGCCTGGGCGGCGCTGCTGCTGGCCCTGATCACCCGGCCAAGGATCCTGTCCTACAGCTGGCCGCATTGGCGCGGGGCGATCCTGCTGGGCGCGGCGATGGCCGGCATGACGCTGTGCTACTTCCAGGCCGTGATCCGCATCCCGCTGGGCCTGGCCACGGCGATCGACTTCCTCGGACCGCTCGGCGTTGCCGCCTTCGGCATGCGCCGCGCCTGGCATGCGGTCTGGCCGGTCCTCGCCCTGGTCGGCGTGGTGCTGCTGGTGCATGACGGATCCGACTGGACGGTCGACCCCGTCGGCGCCCTCTTCGCCCTCGGCGCCGCCTGCGGCTGGGCCACGTACATCCTGTTGATGAAGCGGGTCGGCCAGGCCTTCACGGGGCTGCAGGGGCTGACCATGTCCCTGGCCGTCGCCGCGGTGGTCGCCACCCCCTGGGGGCTGGCGGAGAATGGCGGGCAGATCCCGCTGCCGGTGCTGGGCATCACCATCGGCCTCGCCATCCTGGTGCCGCTGCTGCCTTACGCGCTGGAGATGATGGCCCTGCGGCGGATGTCGACCCGGGCCTTCGGCATCCTGATGAGCGCGGAGCCGGCGCTGGGCACGCTGGTCGGCTTCGCCGTGCTCGGCCAGGCGCTCAGCCCGGCCCAGCTCGCCGGCATCGCCCTGGTGGTCGTCGCCAGCCTCGGCGCGGTGGCGGGAGAGTAGAGACCGCCTGTAAATGCTACTGGCGCGGCCGTCTGACGGCGGACTCGAAGCTTCCGGTGCTCACGCACCAATGCGCGCTGCGCTCCGGTTCTCGAAACCACCGCCATCCGACTCACGCCAGCGCATTTCCAAACGGTCTCTCAGGCCGGAACAGGACAGCGAAACTATTTGGGAGCCACCTGCTTGCCGATCTCGCTCAGCGTGGCGGCCCGCCGTTCAGCGAATTCAGCCTCGACGTCCTCTCCTGAAAGGACGTGCCCAGCGCGGGCGTCGGCAATGCCTTCGGCGACCTTCTGGCGGAACCAAGAGTCGTATTGAGCCGGGGTCACGCCGTTGCTCGCTGATCTCTTCATAGCTTCACCCCCGCCCAGGCCGGCTTCAGCATCGGGTACAAGGCCCGGAAGCGCTCGTATTTGCCGGCATAGCGCTCCGCCAGCGCCGCGTCCGGCTCGACCACATGGGCGGTCTGCGGCCGGGTGCAGACGGCCTCGGGCGCCTCGCCGGTGGCGGCCAGCCGGCCCAGCCGGGCGGCGCCGAAGGCGGGGCCCAGCTCGCCGCCGGCCGGGTAGTGCAGCGGCCGGTTCAGCGCCGCCGCCAGGATCCGGCCCCAGAATGGAGACCGGGCGCCGCCGCCGATCACCGACACCTCGCCGATGGCGGTGCCGGCCGCGGTCAGCGCCGCCTGGCCGTCGGCGAAGGCGAAGGCCACGCCCTCCAGCAGGGCGCGGACCAGCTGCGGCCGGCCGGTGGCATGGGTCAGGCCGAGGAAGACGCCGGTCGCCGTCGGGTCGTTGTGCGGCGTGCGCTCGCCGGAGAGATAGGGCAGGAACAAGAGGTCGCCGATGTCGGGATCGGCGACCTCGGCCTCGGCCAGCAGCTCCGGCTCGGTGCCGCCCAAGAGCCGGGCCAGCCAGGACAGGGCCGAGGCGGCGCTGAGGATCACCGACATGCGGTGCCAGGTGTCCGGCAGGCAGTGGCAGAAGGCATGCACGGCCTCGGCCGGGTTCGGCGCGAATCCGGCATCGGCGACGAACAGCACGCCCGAGGTGCCGAGCGACAGGAAGGCGTCGCCCGGGCGGATCACCCCGACCCCGGCGGCCCCGGCCGCGTTGTCGCCGGCCCCGCCGGCCACCACCGCATCGGCCGGCACGCCCCAGGCGGCGGCGACCTCGGGCCGCAGCGTGCCGGTCGGCCGGCTGCCCTCGAACAGCTCCGGCATCGCCGACAGCTTCAGGCCGGTGGCCGCCAGCATCGCCTCGGACCAGCGCCGGGCGCCGACATCGAGCCACAGCGTGCCGGCGGCGTCCGACATCTCCGAGGCCGCGGCGCCGGTCATGCGCAGGCGGAGATAGTCCTTCGGCAGCAGCACCCGGCGGGTGCGGGCGAAGGCGTCGGGCTCGTGCGCCGCCACCCACAGCAGCTTCGGCGCGGTGAAGCCGGGCATGGCCAGGTTGCCGGTGATCGCGCGGGACCGCGGCTCGCGCCGCTCCAGCTCGGCGCATTCGGCGGCGGCGCGGCCGTCATTCCACAGGATCGCCGGGCGAATCGGCCGGTCGGCCTGGTCCAGCAGCGTGGCGCCGTGCATCTGGCCGGACAGGCCGATGCCGCGGACGCCGGACAGGGCCTGGGCGTGCCGGGCCTTGAGTGCGACCACGGCCTGGTCGGTGGCGCGCCACCACTCCTCGGGGTCCTGCTCGCTCCACAGCGGGTGCGGGCGGGAGACGGAGAGCGGCACCGCCTCCTGGTTGACCACGCGCTGGTCGCCGTCGACCAGCACCACCTTGACCCCCGAGGTTCCGAGATCGATGCCGAGAAACATGCCCATCCTCCCGATTGCGGCCCCAAGCTACGGAACCCGCCGGCCGGAGACAATGCGCGAGGCCGGCCCCTGTGTTGCAGCGGTAGCCGGTTTTTCCCGTCCCGTCTGGCTGGCACGCGGCGCTGGCCCCTGGCCAGGGGCGCCGCGGCGGCTTATTCCAGGGGCATCATGGATGCGCGCGCCCTCTGGATCCTCAAGCCGGGCCAGGCCCGGATCGGCACCGAGACCCTGCCCGAGCCGGGGCCCGGCGAGGTGCGCGTGCGCGCCCGCTTCGGCGCCCTCAGCCGCGGCACCGAGGCGCTGGTGTTCCAGGGCAAGGTGCCGCCCAGCCAGCACCAGGCGATGCGGGCGCCGTTCCAGGCCGGCGTGTTCCCCGGGCCGGTGAAGTACGGCTACATCAATGTCGGCACGGTCGAGGCCGGGCCGGAGGCGCTGCTGGGCCGCGACGTGTTCTGCCTGTTCCCGCACCAGACCGCCTATGTCGTGCCGGCGGCGGCGGTGACGCCGCTGCCCGAGGGCCTGCCGCCGGAGCGGGCGGTGCTGGCCGCGAATATGGAGACGGCGCTGAACGTGATCTGGGACTCGGCGGCGCGGCCGGGCGACCGCATTGCCGTGGTCGGCGCCGGCGTCGTCGGCTGCCTGGTGGCGCGGCTGGCCGGGCGGATCCCGGGCTGCACGGTGACGCTGGTCGACACCGATCCCGGCCGGGCGGCGGTCGCCGCGGCGCTCGGGGTCGGCTTCGCCCTGCCGCCGGACGCGCCGGGCGACCAGGACCTGGTGATCCATGCCAGCGGCAGTCCGAAGGGGGCGGCGACCGCGCTCGGCCTCGCCGGGGTCGAGGCCACGGTGGTCGAGGCCAGCTGGTACGGCGGCACGCCGGTGCTGCTGCCGCTGGGCGAGGCCTTCCACTCCCGGCGCCTGGTCCTGCGCTCCTCCCAGGTCGGGATGGTGGCGACGGCGCAGCGGCCGCGCTGGGATTTCGCCCGGCGCATGGCCAAGGCGCTGGAACTGCTGCTCGACCCGGCGCTGGACGTGCTGTTCAGCGGCGACTGCGATTTCGACGACCTGCCCGAGGTGCTGGCCCGGCTGGCGGCCGACCCCGCCGGCGCGCTGTGCCAGCGCATCCGCTACCCGGAGGAATGAGCATGTACACGGTTTCGGTCCGCGACCATTTCATGATCGCCCACAGCTTCCGCGGCGCCGTGTTCGGCCCGGCGCAGAAGCTGCACGGCGCCACCTATGTGGTCGACCTGGCCTTCCGCCGGGCGGAGCTGGACGAGGACGGCATCGTCGTCGATATCGGCCTGGCCTCGACCGCGCTGAAGACGGTGATGGACGAGCTGAACTACCGCAACCTGGACGAGGAAGCGGCCTTCGCCGGATGGAACACCACGACCGAGGTGCTGGCCCGCACCATCTTCGACCGCATCGCCGCCCGGATCGCGGCGGGCGAGCTCGGGGCCGGCGCGGCGGCGATCGAGAGCCTGGTTGTGACCCTGCACGAATCGCATGTCGCCTGGGCCTCCTATGAGGGCCGGCTGGCGCGATGAGCATCGCGTTCCTGCTGCCGGGCGACCCGGAGTCGCGCACCGGCGGCTATATCTACGACAAGCGCATCGTCGAGGGGCTGCGGGGACTCGGCCGCCGGGTGACGCTGCACCGGCTGGGGGATGGCTTCCCCTTTCCGAGTGAGGCCGAGATGGCAGAGGCCGCCGCAGTGCTGCAGCGCCTGCCGGACAACGCCCTGACCGTGGTCGACGGGCTGGCCTTCAGCGTGCTGCCGCGGCAGATGGCGGCGGAGGCCGGCCGGCTGCGGCTGGTGGCGCTGATCCATCACCCGCTGGCCTTCGAGCAGGGCTTGAGCCAGGCGCAGCGCCAGTCGCTGGAAAGTAGCGAGCGCCAGGCGCTGGCGGCGGCTCGGCGGGTGATCGTCACCAGCCCCGGCACGGCTCGCGACCTCTTCGGCTACGGCGTCGCGGCCGGGCGGATCGGCGTGGTGCTGCCGGGCACCGACCCGACCCCGCCGGCCCAGGGATCGGGCGAGACGGCGCCGGTGCTGCTCTGCGTCGCCACGCTGACGCCGCGCAAGGGCTATCTCGACCTCGTCGCCGCGCTGCAGCGCCTGGCCGCGCTGCCCTGGCGGCTGGTCTGTGCCGGCAGCCTGGAGCGCGATGCCGAGCACGCCCGGGCGGTGCTGGCGGCGGTGGAGGACGCCGGCCTGTCCGGCCGCATCCGCTTCGTCGGCGAGATCGACGAGCCGACGCTGCTGCAACATTACGACCGGTCCGACCTGTTCGTGCTGCCCTCGCATCACGAGGGCTACGGCATGGCCCTGGCCGAGGCCTCGGCGCGCGGCCTGCCGATCGTCAGCACCACCGGCGGCGCGATCCCGGACACGGTGCCGCCCGATGCCGGCATCCTGGTGCCGCCGGGCGATGTCGACGCGCTGACCGAAGCGCTGCGCCGGCTGCTGACCGATGCCGGGGCGCGGTTGCGGCTGCGCGTGGCCGGCCTGGCGGCGCGCGCCCGGCTGCCGGGCTGGCCGGCCCAGGCCGCGGCGTTTGCGCATGAACTGGGTTTGGTCGGCTAGGCCGGGCCGGCCGTCCCGCGCAGGTCGAAGTCGAACAGCACGTCGCCGCCCATGGCATAGGTGCGGCAGGGCGGGCGCAGGGCCTGGTCGAGATGGGCGATCTCCGGCAGCCGCAGGCCGCCCTTGCCGGAGCCGATGATGATCGGCGCCACCGCGACATGCAGCCGGTCCAGCACCCCGGCGGCGAGGAAGCGCGACACCGTGGTGCCGCCGCCCTCGATCAGCACCCGCCGTAATCCGCGCGCGGCCAGCGCCGCCAGCACCGCGGCGGGGCAGGGGTCGTCGAGGCCGATGATCTCCGCCGCACCGGCGGGCCGGTCGGCGCGGTCGGCGGCACAGAGCAGCAGCGTCGGGGCGGCGCCGTCGGTGAACAGGCCGTGGCCGGCGTCGAGCCGGCGGCCGGGATCCAGCACCACCCGCACCGGGTTCGGCCCGTCGACCCGGCGCGTGGTCAGCCGCGGGTCGTCATGGGCGACGGTGCCGGCGCCGACCAGCACGGCGTCGGCCAGCGCCCGCAGCCGGTGCAGATGGTCGAGGTTGCAAGGGCCGGTGACGTATTGCGACTGGCCGCAGCCGGTGGCGATGTGGCCGTCGATGCTCTGGCCGAGATGGGCCAGGGCGAAGCGGCCCTCGGCCTCGGCGAAGGGCCGCAGCAGCGCGATCCGGTCGCGCGCCGCGGTGTCGGACGGCAGCGGCGCCTCCGGTCGGCCGGCGCGGCGGTCGAGCAGCCAGATCCAGGCGGTGTCCATCATGCCTCGGCCAGCGCGTAGATGTCGCCGGAGCGGTCCCCCGGCGATCGAGTCAACAGCCAGGCCCGCAATTCGTGCCCGCTGCGCCAGTTCGGCCACAGGAAGCGCCCGGTTTCGCCGACCGAGACCTGGAAGCGGCAGCGGCCCAGCGCCTCGATCCGGTCCAGCGCGGCGAGGGTGGCCGACAACGCCGCCGGGACATATTCGACCGACAGGAGGGGAAGGGACCGGGACAGCCCGGCCAGCACCTCGGCCTCGAAGCCCTCGACATCGATCTTGCAGAAGGCGGGGGTGCCGAAGCGGCCGATCAGCGCGTCCAGCGTCGTCACCGGCACCTCGACCTGCCGGTCCCAGCGGATCGAGGCGAAGCTCTCCGCCTTCGACACCGTCCCGATCCAGTCGGGCGACAGGCTGGCGACGGTCGGGGTGCGGCTGCTGAGATGCAGGGTGGCGGTGCCGGGGGCGGCACCGACCGCGCTCTCGACCAGGGTGATGCCGGGATGGAAGCGGAAGCTGTGGCGCAGCAGCCGGACGAGATCGGGCTGCGGCTCGACCGCCACCACCCGGGCGCCGAGTCCGGCCCAGCACAGGCTGCGGTTGCCGACATGGGCACCGATGTCGAAGCACAGCTCGCCGGGGCGGATCAGGGTCGAGAAGAAGCGCCGGAAGCGGGCGGAGCGCCCGGGGATGCCGCGATAGATGGCGAGGGACCGGGCGATGCCGGCGGCGCGGGCGATGGCGTTCACGCGGGAACCCGCCGCCGCTGCCGCCACAGCCAGACCGCGTCGCGGCCGAAGGACCAGCCCAGCAGCGCCAGCGCGCCCGCCGCCAGCATCTCGGCCAGCGAACGCGGCATCGGCGGCGCCAGGCAGGCGATCAGCACCAGGATCTGGATCACGCAGACCGCCTTGCGGGCATGGCTGTCCGGCACCGTCCCGCGCAGCCAGGGCCAGGCGGCGCCAGCCGCCACGTAGAGGTAGCGCATCGCCCCGATCAGCAGCACCCAGATCCCGACCTTGCCCCATTGCCAGACCAGCACGGACAGGACCAGGACGAAGAAGGCGTCGGCCTCCATGTCGAATCGGGCGCCGAAGCGGGAGGCCAGGCCGCTGCGCCGGGCCGCCCAGCCGTCGACCCCGTCCAGCGCCAGGGCCAGCGTGGCGAACCCGGCGATCAGCCACAGGCAGTCCTCGTCCGGCGCCGCCGTGCCCATCAGCGCGGCGAGCAGGCAGATCAGCACGATCCGGGACAGCGTCACCGTGTTGGCCGGACCGAAGCGGCGATGCGGCGCATGGGCGGCCAGGCCGGCCAGGATCAGCGTGGCGATGCCGCAATACAGCAGCTCGGCCCGCGCCACGAAAGTGGCGCCGAGCGCGGGATCGACGGCGAGCGGCACCGCCAGGGCAGCGAGCGCCAGCGCCCCCGCCGTCAAAGGCCATCGCGCCTGCCGCTGCAGCGCGCCGCGAAAATCGGTCTCGTCCCGCATCGTCCACCAGCCGGTTGACGCCATCATCCTACGCGACTCTTCGGCGGGACGGTGACCTCGGTCACAGTCCGGCTCTGGACAATCGCCCGCCCGGCTTGCTCTATGGCGCGAACGGGGTTGCCGGGACTGGTTCCGCCATGGCCGAGAGAAAACGTCCGCTCGTCATCGTCACGCGCAAGCTGCCGGATGTCATCGAGACCCGGATGATGGAGCTGTTCGAGACCCGGCTGAACCACGACGACGTGGCGCTGGACCGGGAGCAGATGATCGCCGCGATGGGCGAGGCCGACGTGCTGGTGCCGACGGTGACCGACCGGATCGACGCCAACCTCCTGGCCAAGTCCGGGCCGCAGCTGAAGCTGATCGCCAGCTTCGGCACCGGCGTCGACCATATCGACCTCGGCGCCGCCAGGGCGCGCGGGCTGACCGTGACCAACACCCCCGGCGTCCTGACCGAGGACACGGCCGACATGACCATGGCCCTGATCCTGGCCGTGGCCCGCCGGCTGGCGGAGGGGGAACGGCTGGTCCGCGGCGGGCAATGGACCGGCTGGAGCCCGACCGGCATGCTCGGCGCCCGGCTCGGCGGCAAGCGGCTCGGTATCATCGGCATGGGCCGGATCGGCCAAGCCGTGGCGCGCCGGGCCCGCGCCTTCGGCCTGTCGGTGCACTACCACAACCGCAACCGGGTGCATCCGGAGGTGGAGGCCGAGCTGGACGCCACCTTCTGGCCCAGCCTGGACCAGATGCTGTCGCGGATGGACATCGTCTCGGTCAACTGCCCGCGCACCCCGGCGACCTTCCACCTGCTGTCGGCCCGGCGGCTGAAGCTGCTGCGCCGCGACGCGCTGATCGTGAACACCTCGCGCGGCGAGGTGATCGACGAGACGGCGCTGGCGCAGATGCTGAAGCAGGGCGAGCTGGCGGGGGCCGGGCTCGACGTGTTCGAGCGCGAGCCGAACGTCAATCCGAAGCTCTTGAAGCTGCCGAACGTGGTGCTGCTGCCGCATATGGGCTCGGCCACGCTCGAGGGCCGCATCGACATGGGGCAGAAGGTGATCGTCAACATCCGCAGCTTCGTCGACGGCCATGTGCCGCCGGACCGGGTGCTGGAGACGGAATTTTAGGAGGGCGGCAAGGTTGGGTTCGCGAATGCGAACCCAACCGCTCGGGCCTCGAAATGTTGGGTTCGCCAGGGGCGAACCCAACCTGCGATCACTGTCCCTGCCGCACCGTCTGGTGCAGCGAGGCGATGGTCTGGGCGTCAAGGCGCAGCGCCAAAGCGAGCTGCTTCAGGAAGCGGCTCTCCTCCGGCGAATCCATGGTCACGGCCAGCAGTGCCGCGGTGTAGACCTGGGCCGCCTCCTGCGGGCCGCTTACCCCCGCCACCAGCTGCTCCGGCGTCGCCGGGCTGCTCAGCTCCTGCTCGATGAAGGCGCGCTCCTCCTCGTCCTCCTCGCCGAGATGGACCTGGATCGCCGTGGCCTCGGCCTCGTCGATGGTGCCATCGGCCGCCGCCGCCGCGATCATGGTGCGGATGATGCGGTGCGCGGTGTCCTGCCCGATCAAGGGCGCGGCCCGGGTCCCGCCGCCGACCGAATCGGCCATGTCGAGGAAGCCGCCGCCGCCCGACCGGGAGGGCACGGGGGTGATGGCGGGGGCTTCGTCGATGCTCGCCGACGGCGCCGCGGCGGCGCCTCCGCCGCGGTTCTGCAGCGCCTGCATGGCGACCGTGGCGATGATCGCCATCAGCCCGCCGCCCAGGCCTCCACCAAGGCCGCCGCCCCGGCTCCGGCCACCTGTGAGACCGCCGAGAATATCGCCGAGCCCGCCGCCCGATGAGCCGCCGCCACCCAGGCCCTCGAGCAGCCCGCCGAGCCCGCCCAGGCCGCCGCCCGATCGACCCGCCGGGGCCGCGGCCATGCCGCCTCCGCCCAGCACCTGGCTGAGGATGCCGCCGATATCGACGCCGCCGGCCCCGCCGCCAGAGGAGCGGCCCATGCCGCTCTGCGCCAACGCACCCAAGAGCTTGTCGAGATCCATCGTCTCTCTCCCTCCGTTCGCCGGCCCTGCCTGCCGGCCGTCGCCTCGTGATGCCGGGATGCGGCTAGGGGCAATCCTGCCGGAAGGGGAGGTGCTCGGCGAGGTCTTCGATGCCGGCCTCGACCGCGCGGGTCTCGCGGGCCAGGAAATCGGCCACGGCGCGGCGGAAGCCGGGGTCGCGGATCCAATGGGCGCTGTAGGTGCGCACCGGGCGGTAGCCGCGCATCACCTTGTGCTCGCCCTGCGCCCCGGCCTCGACCCGCTTCAGGCCGCGGGCGATGGCGAAGTCGATCGCCTGGTAATAGCAGGCCTCGAAATGCAGGAAGGGGTAGTCGCGGCCGTCGCAGCCCCAGTTGCGGCCGTAGATCGTGTCGCTGCCGATCAGGTTCAGCGCGCCGGCGATCCAGCGGCCGTCCTTCTCCGCCATCACCAGGGCGATGCGGTCGGCCATGGTCTCGCCGATCCGGGCGAAGAATTCCCGGGTCAGGTACGGGTCGCCCCATTTCCGGTCGCTGGTGTTGCGGTAGAAGCGGAAGAAGGCGTCCCAGTGCCGCGGCTTCAGGTCGTCGCCGGTCAGCACGGTCAGTCGGATGCCGCCTTCGACCGCGCGCTGCCGCTCCTTGCGGATGTCCTTGCGGCGGCGGCTGTTCAGCGTGGCCAGGAAGTCGTCGAAGCCGGTGTAGCCGTCATTCTCCCAGTGATATTGCTCGCCGATCCGCTGCAGCCAGCCGGCCGCGCCGAAGCGCGCCCAGTCGGCCTCGGTCGGGAAGGTGACGTGCACCGAGGAGACCTTGTGGGCCAGCGCCGCCTGCTCCAGCCCGTGGATCAGCAAGTCGGCGGTCTGCGCCGGGGCGCCCGGGCGGACCAGCAGGCGCGGGCCGGTGACCGGGGTGAAGGGCACGGCCGATTGCAGCTTCGGATAGTAGTGGCCGCCCGCCTGCTCATAGGCCCGGGCCCAGCTGTGGTCGAACACGTATTCGCCCTGGGAATGGCCCTTGAGGTACAGCGGCACGGCGCCCAGCAGCCGTCCGTCCGGCTCCTCCAGCACCAGGTGCTGCGGCAGCCAGCCGGCCTCGGCGGTGGCCGACCCGCTCTGCTCCAGCGCCGACAGGAAGGCGTGCGACAGGAACGGGTTGTCCCGCCCGGCGCAGGCGTCCCAGGCGGCGGGGTCGATGGCGGTGATGTCGGCGACGAGCTTGAGGCTTGCCTCGGGAGTGCCGTCGGGCATGGGGCCGGTCTCTCGCATGTGCGAAAGCCCTAATCTGGTCCCGGCGCCGCCCGTGGGCAAGCGTCGTCAGCCCGGCACGGTCCCGGGCGGCAGGGCGGCGGCGTGGGCGGCGATGGCGCCGGCGGTGGTGATCCAGACCTCGCTGCGCCGGGCGGCGATATGGGCGAGGGCGCGGCGCAGCTGGCGCAGCCGGTAGGGCTGGCCGACGATGTAGGGGTGCAGCGCCACGCCCATCACCAGTGCCTGGCCGTGCCCCTGCTGCTCCAGCATCTCGTCGAACTGGCCGATCACCATGTCGGCGAAAGCGTCGGCGTTCATCTTCCGCGCCACGATCGCCGGGATGTCGTTCAGCTCCTGCGGATAGGGCACCGACAGGATCCGGCCGCCGCGGGTGCGCATCCACACCGGCTGGTCGTCATGGCACCAGTCCAGCAGGTAATCGTAGCCAGCCTCGTGCAGCAGGTCAGGGGTGCGGAGGCTCTGCGAGATCCAAGGGCCGAGCCAGCCTTTCGGCGAGGCCCCGGCATGGCGGGCGATGGCGTCGGTGGCGCGGCGGATCAGCGCTGCCTCCTCGGCCTCCGGCAGCACGCCCTGGCGTTCGGAGTTGCTGTGGCCGTGGCCGACAATCTCGTCGCCGCGGGCCAGGAAGGCGGCCGGAAGCTCCGGGCAATGGTCGTAGATCGACGCGTTGACGATGGCGGAGCAGGGCAGGGCCAGGCTGTCGAACAGCTCCAGCAGGCGCCAGGCGCCGACCCGGTTGCCGTAGTCGCGCCAAGCATAGTTCAGCACGTCCGGCTGCGGCCCGCCCGGCGCCAGCTCCGCCCCCAGCCCCTCGCCGAAGGCGAAATGCTCGAGATTGAGGCCGAGATAGACGGCGAGGCGCGTCCCGTCCGGCCAAGCATAGCCCGGCCGGCGGGTGATCGCGCTGTAGCCGTAGCGGTCATGCCCCGCCAGCGGCGTGCCCGTCATCGGGGCTGGATCAGACGAGGCCGGGCCGGGTGGCGAAGGGCGCCTCGGTCTTGGCCCGGATCTCCTCGACGGTGACGCCGTCGGCGACCTCGGTCAGGGTCAGGCCCTGCGGCCCGATCTCGAACACGCCGAGCTCGGTGATCACCAGGTCGACCACGGCCTTGCCGGTCAGCGGCAGGTCGCAGGCGTCGAGCAGCTTCGGCGTGCCGTCCTTGGCGTTGTGCTCCATGATCACGACGACGCGCTTGACGCCGGCGACCAGGTCCATCGCCCCGCCCATTCCCTTCACCATCTTGCCGGGGATCATCCAATTGGCGAGGTCGCCGTCCTTCGACACCTGCATGGCGCCGAGGATCGACAGGTCGATATGGCCGCCGCGGATCATGGCGAACGAATCGGCCGAGCTGAAATAGCTCGACTGCGGCAGCTCGGTGATCGTCTGCTTGCCGGCGTTGATCAGGTCCGGGTCCTCCTCGCCCTCATAGGGGAAGGGGCCCATGCCGAGCATGCCGTTCTCGCTCTGCAGCGCCACGGTGATGCCCTCGGGGATGTAGTTCGCCACCAGCGTCGGGATGCCGATGCCGAGATTGACGTAGAAGCCGTCCTCCAGCTCCTTCGCGGCGCGGGCGGCCATCTGCTCACGGGTCCAGGCCATGGTCTGTCTCCTGCTCAGGCCGCACGCGGGCGGGTGGTGCGCTGCTCGATGCGCTTCTCGTAGTCCCGGCCCTGAAGGATGCGCTTCACATAGATGCCGGGGGTGTGGATCTGGTTCGGGTCGAGACCGCCGACATCGACCAGTTCCTCGACCTCGGCGACCGTCACCTTGGCGGCGGTGGCCATCATCGGATTGAAGTTCCGGGCGGTCATCCGGTAGATCAGGTTGCCCTCGGTGTCGCCCTTCCAGGCCTTGATGATGGCCAGGTCGGCGAACAGCCCGCGCTCCATGACGTATTCGGCGCCGTCGAACTCGCGCACCTCCTTGCCGTCGGCGACGATGGTGCCGACGCCGGTCTTGGTGAAGAAGGCGGGGATGCCGGCGCCGCCGGCGCGGATGCGCTCGGCCAGCGTGCCCTGCGGGTTGAACTCCAGCTCCAGCTGGCCGGACAGGTACTGCTGGGCGAACAGCTTGTTCTCGCCGACATAGGACGAGATCATCTTCTTGATCTGGCCGCGCTCGAGCAGCTTGCCGAGGCCGACGCCGTCGATGCCGCAATTGTTCGAGATCACGGTCAGGCCCTTGACGCCGCTCGCGGCGATGGCGTCGATCAGCTTCTCGGGGATGCCGCACAGGCCGAAGCCGCCGGCCATCACCATCATCCCGTCGCGGAGCACGCCGGCCAGCGCCGCCGTGGCATCCGGATAGACCTTCTTCATCCCGTCACTCCCCGTCAGGCATCGCTGGGCGCCGAGGGACTAAAGCGGGGCGGAGGTCGGGAGTCAATCGAGGCCGCGCCGCACCGCGGCCGGTTTGCGGCAGGGGCTGGAGGCGCAATCCGCGACTGCGACGAAGGTCGAATCTGTGACGCCGATCCTGCCGGATGATTCTTGCCATCATCTGTGACAAGCTGGGACTTTATTGCGCATCGAGGGACGCCGGCCGAAGCGTTCCAGGCGCCCAACAGGGGAGGCTTTCATGACCATCCATGATCGGGAGTCCACGCCGCCCGTCGCGGCATCGAAAGGGTCGCGCCGCCGGTTCCTGAGCGGCGCGGCCGTGGCCGCGGCGGCGACCGTCGCCGCGCCGGCGATCGTCAAGGCGCAGGGGCCGGTGCATATGCGTTGGCAGAGCACCTGGCCCTCGAAGGACATCTTCCACGAATTCGCGCAGGACTTCGCCAAGAAGGTCAACGACATGACCGGCGGCGACCTGGCCATCGAGGTGCTGCCGGCCGGCGCCGTGGTGCCGGCCTTCGGCCTGCTCGACGCGGTGTCGCAGGGCACGCTCGACGGCGGCCATGGCGTGCTGGTCTACCATTACGGCAAGCAGACGGCGCTCGCGCTCTGGGGATCCGGTCCCGGCTTCGCCATGGACGCCAACATGCTGATGGCCTGGCACAAATACGGCGGCGGCAAGGATCTGCTGGCGAAGCTGTACGAGTCGATCGGCGCCAATGTCGTCTCCTTCCCTTACGGGCCGATGCCGACCCAGCCGCTGGGCTGGTTCAAGAAGCCGATCGCCAAGGTCGAAGACCTGCAGGGCCTGAAGTTCCGCACCGTCGGCATCTCGATCGACGTGTTCACCGCCCTCGGTGCCGCGGTCAACGCACTGCCGGGCGGCGAGATCGTCGCGGCGCTGGACCGCGGCCTGCTCGACGCCGCCGAGTTCAACAACGCCTCCTCGGACCGGATGCTCGGCTTCCCCGACGTGTCCAAGATCTGCATGCTGCAGAGCTACCACCAGAACGCCGAGCAGTTCGAGGTCCTGTTCAACAAGACCAAGTACGACGCACTGCCCGACAAGATCAAGGCCATCATCGCCAACGCGACCGAGGCGGCGTCGCAGGACATGCAGTGGAAGGCGATCGACCGCTATTCGAAGGATTACGGCGAGCTGCAGAGCCAGGACGGCGTCAAGTTCTACAAGACGCCGGAAGCGATCCTGAAGCGGCAGCTCGAGGTCTATGACGAGGTGGTGAAGAAGAAGGCCGGGGAGAACCCGCTGTTCAAGGAGATCCTGCAATCGCAGATCGCCTTCGCCCAGCGGGCGACGCGGTGGGAGCAGGACACCGTCGTCAACCGGCGTCTGGCCTTCGACCATTATTTCGGAGCGAACGCGGCGGCGAGCAAGCTCTGACACCGCAGCCGGGCACGGCGCCGTCCGGACGCGTTCCGACGGCGCCGTGCCCCGATCTTCCCTCCGGCAGCCGGCTGCACCGCATGAGCCTCCAGCGACTTTTGCACTTGGTCGACGGCGTCAGCACCTGGGTCGGCAAGGCCGCGGCGTGGCTGATCATCGGGCTGATGGCCCTGATCTGCGTCGAGGTCTTCAAGCGATACATCCTGAACGCGCCGACGGCCTGGATCTTCGACGCCAGCAACATGTTCTACGGCAGCCTGTTCATGCTGGCCGGTGCCTACACCCTGGCCCAGAACGGCCATGTCCGCGGCGATTTCCTGTATGGCTCGATGCGGCCGCGGACCCAGGCGGCGTTCGACCTGGTGCTCTACATAATGTTCTTCCTGCCCGGCATCGCCGCCCTGGTCTATGCCGGGTACAGCTATGCGGAGCTGTCCTGGCGGATCAACGAGCATTCGACCGTCACCGCGGAAGGGCCGCCGATCTACCACTTCAAGGCGGTGATCCCGGTGGCCGGGGCGCTGGTGATGCTGCAGGGCCTGGCCGAGATCCTGCGCTGCGTCGCCTGCCTGCGCACCGGAACCTGGCCCAGCCGGCTCAAGGACGTCACCGAGATCGACGTCGTCGAGGAGCAGCTGGCGCAGAGCGAGCATGTGGACGAGGCGACGCGCCGCGACGCGATCGAGCGGGCGCAGAAGATCGACGAGACGGCGCGCCAGCGCGGGCAGGGAGGAGATCTGCAGACATGAGCGACGGGGCGCTCGGACTCGCGATGCTGGGGCTCATCGTGGTCGTCATCATGATGGGCTTCCCGACGGCCTTCACGCTGATGGGCCTCGGCATGTTCTTCGGCTTCTACGCCTTCTTCGACCCGTCCGAGCCGTGGTGGGACAACCGGGTGTTCGACCTGATGGTCCAGCGCACCTACGGGGCGATGACCAACGACGTCCTGGTGTCGATCCCGCTGTTCGTGCTGATGGGCTATGTGATGGAGCGCGGGGCGCTGGTGGACAAGATGTTCTACAGCATCCAGCTCTCCGCCCGCCGGGTGCCGGCCTCGCTGGCCGTCGCCACGCTGATCGTCTGCACCTTCTGGGGCATCGCCAGCGGCCTGGTCGGCGCCGTGGTGGTGCTGATGGGGGTGATCGCCCTCAACCCGATGCTGCGCGCCGGCTACGACGTCCGGCTCGCCTCCGGTGTGATCACCGCCGGCGGCACGCTCGGCATCCTGATCCCGCCCTCGGTGATGATCATCGTCTACGCCGCGGTGGCGGGGCAGTCGGTGGTCAAGCTCTACGCCGCGGCGATGTTCCCGGGCTTCTTCCTGGCCCTCTTGTACCTCGTCTACATCATCGGCTGGGCGCTGCTGCAGCCGAAGGTCGCGCCGCGGCTGCCGGAGGACCAGACCCGGGTGCCGGTGCCGGGCTGGATGCGGGCCTTCCAGGCCGCCTATTCGCGCAACATGCTGGTCGGGCTGGCCAAGGCCCTGGTCTCGCCGTCCCGGGCGACCGCGCTCGACACCGGGACGGGGCGCCTGACCTATGGCCGCCTGGCCGGCAATTTCGGCACCGCGCTGGTGCCGCTGGTGCTGACGGCGCTGACCCTCGCGCTGGCCTGGTGGTACGTCGTGATCTACCCGCAGGGATCGGCCGAGGCGGAGGCGGTGCCGGAGGGGCTGGAGCAGCTCGGCGCACCGGTCGCCACCGCGGCGCCGGCCACCGGCGCGGAGCTCGGGCCGGGCACCGGCTTCACCATCGCCTTCGGCCTGGTGGCCCTGGCCGCGGCCGTGGTGCTGTTCCGCTATTACCGGCGCATGACCGCCGAGCGCTTCGAGATGCTGAAGCTGCTGGCCTCGTCGGTGATGCCGCTCGGCATCCTCACCGTCCTCGTGCTGGCGGTGATCCTGTTCGGCATCACCACGGCGACCGAATCCGCCGCGGTCGGCGCCGCCGGCGCCTTCCTCCTGGCGCTGCAGGCCCGGACCCTGAACTGGAAGCGGACCAAGGAGGCGGTGTTCCTGACGGCCAAGACCACCGCCATGGTGTGCTGGCTGTTCGTCGGCTCGGCCCTGTTCTCCGCCGTCTTCGCGCTGCTGGGCGGGCAGGCGCTGATCGAGCGCTGGGTGCTGTCGATGGACCTGTCGCCGGTCCAGTTCATGATCCTGTCGCAGGCGATCATCTTCCTGCTCGGCTGGCCGCTGGAATGGACCGAGATCATCATCATCTTCGTGCCGATCTTCCTGCCGCTGCTGAAGCATTTCAGCATCGACCCGGTGCTGTGGGGCGTGCTGGTCTTCGTCAACCTGCAGGCGGCGTTCCTGTCGCCGCCGGTGGCGATGTCGGCCTTCTACCTGAAGGGGGTGGCGCCGCCGCACGTCACCCTCAACCAGATCTTCGCCGGCATGATGCCGTACATGCTGGTCGTGATCCTGTGCATGGTGCTGATGTACATCTGGCCCGGCATCGTGCTGTGGCTGCCGGAGTATCTGTACGGCAACTGAGGGCCGTCTCGCCCGACCTGTACTCAATTCGTCATGGCGAGCCCCGAAGGGGCGTGGCCATCCAGGGTCGCTCGCACCGGCCCCTGGATGGCCACGTCGCTGCGCTCCTCGCCATGACGGGGAAGGGGTGGAGGGGCTGGCTTAAAGACCACCCGCTCAGATCTCCAGATGCGAGCCCAGCTCGACCGCGCGGTTGGCCGGGATGCGGAAGAACTCGGTGGCGCTCAGCGCGTTGTTCGACATCAGGATGAACAGCCACTCCTGCCAGGGCGGCAGCTCCGGCCGCGGCGACGGCACGAAATACTCCCGGCTCATGAAGAAGGAGGTGTCGGCCATGTTGAAGCCCAGGCCCTTGGCGGCGCAGGCGGCCAGCGCCCGCGGGATGTCCGGCTGCTGCTGGAAGCCGTAGCGCACGATCACCGTGTAGAAGCCGTCGCCGAGATCCTTGATCTCGATGCGCTGGTCGTCGTCGACCCGCGGCTCGTCTGTGGTCTCGACCTTCAGCAGCACCACGCGCTCGTGGATGATCTTGTTGTGCTTCAGGTTGTGCAGCAGGGCGAAGGGCACGACGCC
Source organism: Inquilinus sp. OTU3971 (assembly GCF_038440215.1). Lineage (NCBI taxonomy): Bacteria > Pseudomonadati > Pseudomonadota > Alphaproteobacteria > Rhodospirillales > Rhodospirillaceae > Inquilinus > Inquilinus sp. OTU3971. The sequence goes on from NZ_JASATH010000019.1 coordinate 19,932, forward strand.
GACATTGCCGGTCATGAAGATGCCGGTGCCGGGCACCCGGTGCGCCCGCTTGTACATCTTGCCGTCGACGAAGGTGGCCAGCGGGATGGCGTCGCGGTAGCGCCGCCGGTACAGGATCTCGCGGCCCTTGCGCCAGACCCACATCAGCGTCGTCAGCGCCACTGCCAGCACCAGCGGGAACCAGCCGCCATGCAGGATCTTGATGGTGTTGGCGCCGAAGAAGGCGAGGTCGATGAACAGGAACGCCGCGAACAGCGGCGCCGCGGTCCAGCGGCTCCAGCCCCAGCGGTGGCGGGCGACCAGATAGGCCAGCACGCTGGTCACCGCCATGGTGCCGGTCACGGCGATGCCGTAGGCCCCGGCCAGGGCGCTGGAAGAGCCGAATCCGACCACCAGGATGACCACCGCGGCGTAGAGCGACCAGTTGATCCGCGAGATGTAGATCTGGCCCTTCTCCTCGGCCGAGGTGTGGCGCACCTGCAGCCGCGGCATGTAGCCGAGCTGGGCCGCCTGCTGGCTGACCGAGAAGGCGCCGGAGATCACGGCCTGGGAGGCGATCACCGTGGCCATGGTGGCGAGGATCACCATCGGGTACAGGCCCCAGGAGGGCGCCAGCAGGTAGAAGGGCGATTCGATCGCGGCCGGGTTCTCGATCAGCAGCGCGCCCTGGCCGAAATAGTTCAGCAGCAGGGCCGGCCAGACGAAGCCGAGCCAGGCGATGCGGATCGGGCCGCGGCCGAAATGGCCCATATCGGCGTAGAGCGCCTCGCCGCCGGTGACCGCCAGCACCACCGAGCCGAGCACGACGATGGCGGCCCAGGGGCTGGTGTAGAACAGCTCGACCGCATGGTTCGGCCAGATCGCCGCCAGCACGTCGGGGCGGTTCACGATCTGGATGAGGCCGAGCACGCCGATGACCAGGAACCACAGGCACATGATCGGGCCGAAGGCCGAGCCGACCTTGGCCGTGCCATGGGCCTGTACCATGAACAGCAGGGTCAGGATGATCAGTGTCAGCGGGATGATGTAGGGGTCGAACAGGGGGGTCGCGATGCTCAGGCCCTCGACCGCGCTGAGCACCGAGATCGCCGGGGTGATCACGCCGTCGCCATAGAACAGCGCCGCGCCGACGATGCCCAGGAGGACGATGAAATGGCCCCACCTCTTGCCGCGGCGCGACCGGAAGGCCAGGGCCGTCAGAGCCAGCACGCCGCCCTCGCCGCGGTTGTCGGCGCGCATCACGAAGGAAACGTATTTGACCGTGATGATCAGCGTCGTCGCCCAGAAGATCAGCGACAGCACGCCCAGCATCGCCCCCTCGGAGACGCCGGGCGCCCCTGGATGGGTGAAGCACTCCCGGATGGTGTAGAGCGGGCTGGTGCCGATGTCGCCATACACGACGCCGATGACGCCGAGCAGCTTGGGGGCGAGCGATTGGCCGTCGCGCGAGTCGGTTGCGAGGGTCGTCATCGCGCCTTCCTAGTCGGATGGCGCGCCGTCGACAACCCGGCCGTTGCTGGCATACCCATCGCCCCTTCGCTGCCCTCGGTGCCGAGGGTGCGGGGATCGCGGCGCCGAGGCAAGCCCCGGCTGCGATCGGCCTCGCTCAGATGCAGCGGCCGCCGTCGACTTCCAGCGCCACGCCGGTGACCATCGACGCCTCATCGGAGGACAGGTAGAGGGCGGCGTTGGCGATGTCCTCCGGCGTGCTCATGCGGCCGAGCGGGATGGTCGCCAGGAACTGGGCCCGCCGCTCCGGCGTGTCCTCGCCGAGGAAGGTCGAGGTCAGGCCGGTCTGCCCCAGCACCGGACACAGGCAGTTGACCCGGATCTTCGGCGCCAGCTCGACTGCCATCGACTTGGTGGCGGTGATCACCGCGCCCTTCGAGGCGTTGTACCAGGTCAGGCCGGGCCGCGGCCGGATGCCGGCGGTCGAGGCGATGTTGAGGATCGAGCCGCCCTTGGCCGAGAGATGCGGCGCGGCGTGCCGCACCGACAGGAAGATCGCCTTCACATTGACCGCGAAGATGCGGTCGAACTCATCCTCGGTGACCTCGGCCATCGGCTTGTTGCGATGGGTGTAGCCGGCATTGTTGACGACGATGTCGAGCCCGCCGAAGGCCTCGACCGCGGTGGCGATGGCGACCGCGGTGTCGGCGTCGCGCGACACGTCGGTGCGGACGAAGCGGGCGGCATCCGGCCGCACCTTGTTCAGCGCCGCGGCCACGGCCTCGCCGGCCTCCGTCGACAGATCGGCGATCAGCACGTTGGCGCCTTCCCGCACGAAGCGCTCGGCGATGCCCTTGCCGAAGCCTGACGCCGCGCCGGTGACGATGGCCACCTTGCCTTCGAGCCGCATGCCCTGTCCCTCTGTCCTGGTCGTGTGGTGGTCGTGCCACGGGAGAGGCGCCGCTCGATGCCTGGCGCCCGGCCCGCCGTCTGCCCCGGCGATGCGCCGGACGTCGAATGGCCGGACTATAGGGGCAGCGCGGCCGGGGCAGCAGGCGAATGTCCGCCGAGGAGGTATGAGCCGGGCGCGGATCTTCGGCCCGGCTCAGCAACCTTCCTCACCCGTGCCGGATCGCGATGGTCTTGGTCACGCTGAAATGGTCCAGCCCCTCCATCGCCTTCTCGCGGCCGAAGCCGGAGCGCTTCACGCCGCCGAAGGGCAGCTCGACGCCGCCGCCGGCGCCGTAGTTGTTGACGAAGACCTGGCCGGCCCGGACCCGGCGGGCGCAGCGCAGCTGGCGGGCGCCGTCGCGGGTCCAGACCCCGGCGACCAGGCCGAACTCGGTGCCGTTGGCCAGGCGGATCGCCTCCTCCTCATCGCGGAAGCGCAGCACCGCCAGCACCGGGCCGAACACCTCCTCCTGCGCCAGCGGATGGCCGGGCGGCACGTCGCCGATCAGGGTCGGCACCTGGTAGAAGCCGCCGGCCGGGGCGTTCGGGGACAGGCGGCCCTCGGCCAGCACCGGCAGCCCGTCCGCCCGGGCGCGGTCGAGATGGCCGCGCACCCGCTCCTGCTGCCGGGCGCTGATCAGCGGGCCGCAATCCGGGTCGCGGTCCCAGGGGCCGGTCTCCAGCGCCTTGAAGCGGTCGACCAGCGCCGAGAGGAATTCGTCGGCGATGCCGTCCTGCAGCAGCAGGCGGCTGCCGGCGGAACAGGTCTGGCCGGCATTCTGCACGATCGCCGCGGTGACGAAGGGCAGAGCGGCCTCGGCGTCGGCATCGTCGAACACCAGTTGCGGCGACTTGCCGCCCAGCTCCATCGTCACCGGCCGGTTGAACTTCGCCGCGGCGGCCTGGATCGCGGCGCCGGTGGCGGGCGACCCGGTGAAGCTGATGTGGTCGAGTCCGGGATGCGCCGCCAGGGCCGCCCCGGCCTCGGCGCCGAGGCCAGTGACGACGTTCAGCGCCCCCGGCGGCAGCCCGGCCTCCAGCGCCAGCCGGGCGATGCGCAGCGGCGTCAGGCAGGCGTCCTCGGCCGGCTTCAGCACGCAGGCATTGCCGGCGGCCAGGGCGCCGCCGATGGTGCGGCCGAAGATCTGCGCCGGGTAGTTCCACGGGATGACGTGGCCGGTGACGCCATAGGGCTCCTTCACCGTCAGCACGGTGTAGCCGTCGAGATAGGGCAGGGTGGTGCCGTGGTGCTTGTCGCACGCGCCGCCGTAGAACTCGAAATAGCGGGCGCAGGCGGTGATGTCGGCCTTGGCCTGCTTCACCGGCTTGCCGGCATCGGCGGCCTCGAGTCGCCACAGCGTCTCGAAATCCGCCTCGATGGCTCGGCCGATGCGGGCCAGGACGCGGCCGCGCTCGACCGCCGGCATCCGGCCCCAGGGTCCGTCGTCGAAGGCGCGGCGCGCGGCCCGCACCGCGGCGTCGATCTCGGCCGCGCCGCCGCGGGCGAGGCTGTCGAACGCCGCCCCGGTCGACGGGTCGATCACCGGAAGGGTGCGGCCATCCTTCGCGCCGCTCCAAATTCCATCGATCAGAATCGTTTTCGGACCTATCATGACTTTCTTTCTGTCTCTGGACCGTTCGTCGTGGCGGGGAGGCTCGGCACGTCGTTGCGTTTAAGACGAATTCTTGTTGCGGGCGATTGTTGAAGATGGATGCCTCCCTGGGCCACGATATCGCCATGGCGCCCCTCGCTGAACCGCAGGCGGCCGACCCCGCTGCCGTGCTCCTGGTCGAGGACATGCCGGCGCTGGCGCGGCTCTACATCGAGACCTTGGCCAAGGCCGGCATCGCCGTCGATCATGCCGAGACCGGGGCCGACGCGCTCGCGGCGCTGGCGCAGGGGCGCTATGCGACCGTGCTGCTCGATCTGAACCTGCCGGACATGAACGGCATGGAGATCCTGCAGCATATCCGCGACCAACAGATCCCGGTGGCGGCGATCGTGATCACCGCCCATGGCTCGGTCAACATCGCAGTCGAGGCGATGCGGCTCGGCGCCTTCGATTTCCTGGTCAAGCCCTTCCCCGGCGACCGGCTGACCGTGACCGTCCGCAACACGCTGGAGCGGATGCGGCTGCAGCGCGAGGTCGAAGCCTGGCGCGAGGATCTCGGCCGCGACCGCTACTACGGCTTCATCGGCCGGTCGCTGGCGATGCAGGCGGTGTACCGGATCATCGATTCGGCGGCGGCGTCGAAGGCCACGGTGTTCGTCACCGGCGAGAGCGGCACCGGCAAGGAGCTGTGCGCCGAGGCCGTGCACCGCCGCAGCCCGCGGCACGACCATCCTTTCGTCGCGCTGAACTGCGGCGCCATCCCGCGCGATTTGATGGAATCGGAGATCTTCGGCCATGTGAAGGGCGCCTTCACCGGCGCCGTGGCCGACCGCGAAGGCGCCGCGGTCCGGGCCGATGGCGGCACCCTGTTCCTGGACGAGATCTGCGAGCTGCCGGCGGAGCTGCAGACCAAGCTGCTGCGCTTCCTGCAGACCGGGCAGGTGACGGCGGTCGGCGGCAGCCGCGAGCGCAAGGTCGATCTGCGCATCGTCTGCGCCACCAACCGCGACCCGGCCGAGGAGGTGCGCCTGGGCCGGTTCCGCGAGGACCTGTACTACCGCCTGCTGGTGATCCCGGTGACCCTGCCGCCGCTGCGCGAGCGCGAGGACGACGTGCTGCTGATCGCCCGCCAGTTCCTGCACGACTACGCGGCGGAGGAGGGCAAGAGCTTCAGCGATTTCGACCTCGAGGTCGCGGAGGACCTGCAGCGCTACGGCTGGCCGGGCAATGTCCGCCAGTTGCAGAACGTGATCCGCAACATCGTCGTGCTGCATGACGGGCCGCTGGTGACCCGGTCGATGCTGCCGTCGCCGGTGCGGACCCTGATCCCGGCGGCCCAGCCCAGCCGCCGGGTGGTCGAGCCGCCGCCGGGCGTCCCGAACGGCAAGGGATCGTCGGTCCGGCCGCTGTGGATGATCGAGAAGGATGCGATCGAGGACGCGATCGCGGCCTGCGACGGCAATGTGCCGCGGGCCGCGGCGCTGCTCGGCATCAGCGCCTCGACGATCTACCGCAAGCGGCTGAACTGGGAAGCCGAGGGCCGGGGGTAGGGAGGCTTCGTAGGTTGGGTTCGCTCTTGCGAACCCAACCTACGTCTTGATGATCGAGGCTTCTGGATAGACCAGGCGGAAGCGCTCGCAGAACACCGGCATGTCGAGCGCAGGCTCACGCCCGATCTCGGCGCAGCGGCGGCCGAAATAGCGCCAATGCGCGTCGCGCCAGAAGGCCAGCGAGCGGTCGCCCTCTCCCTCGTCATGGGCGAAGGCGGCGTCGACCTGGTCGAAGGGCAGCACCCGCACCTCCACCGTCTGCAGCACGCAATGCGGCGTGCCGGCGAAGTCGGTGATCAGGCTGTGGCCGCCCGGCTTCGGCGTGCCGGCCTCGTCGGCGCCCCAGACCAGCCCGGCGGTGGCGGTCTTGGTGCCGGCCAGCACCAGGTCCAGCAGCTCGCGCGCCAGGTCTTCGCTGTCGCCGAAATGCCAGAGGTCGTAGCGCTCGGGCAGGCCGAGCTCGGGACGGGCGCGGCGAAGGTCCCGCCACCAGGCCTCGGCGATGTCGGTCACGGTCGGCTCCTCCGGCGCGGGGCCGGCCCGAGGCCGGCGCTCAGGCGCGGCGCGGTTCCGGCCGGCGGCAGAACAGCTCGGTCGTATACAGCAGCAGCGCCACGGCGGGGAAGGCGAGGCCGACCCAGCTGACCAGCGACCAGCCGCCCGAGCTGAAGGTGCCGCTGGCGATGGCGGAGCCGATGGCGCCGCCGGCGAAGGCGCTGGCGACATAGAGGCCGTTCATCCGGCCGCGCGCCTCCGGCGCCAGGGCGTAGATGGCGCGCTGGCCCAGCACCATGTTGGCCTGCACCCCGAAGTCGAGAAGGATGCCGGCGGCCGCCAGCAGCACCACCGACCCGGCCGCGCCGCCGGCCCAGGCCATGGCGAAGGCGGCGGCGACCGAGGCCAGGGCGCCGAAGGTGGCTGGCCGGGTCCAGCCGCGATCGGCGATGCGGCCGGCCAGCGGCGCGGCCAGGGCGCCGGCGGCGCCGACCAGGGCGAACACGGCGATGCCGGCCTGGCTGTAACCGAAGCGCGGGCTGGCCAGCTCCAGCGGCACCGCGGTCCAGAACAGGCTGAAGCCGGCGAACAGCGCGGCCTGGTAGGCGGCGCGGCGCTGCAGGATCGGCGTGCGGCGGAACAGGGTGGCGAGCGAACGCAGCACCTGGCCGTAGCTGGGGCCCGGCGCCGGCCGGTACTGCGGCAGGCGCCAGGCCAGCACCGCCAGCAGGCCGGCCATCAGGAGGGTGGAGAGGAAGAAGATGGCGCGCCAGCCGAACAGCTCGGCCACCACGCTGGCGACCGGCCGGGCCAGCAGGATGCCGAGCAGCAGGCCGCTCATGATGTTGCCGACGACCCGGCCGCGGATCGCGTCGGGTGACATGTGCGCGGCCATCGGGATCAGGACCTGCGCCGCCACCGAGCTGAGGCCGATCAGCAGCGCCGCGAACAGGAAGATCCCGGCGCTCGGCGCCAGGGCGGCGATCAGCAGGGCGACCACGGTGCCGGACAGGGTCAGCACGACCAGCCGCCGGTTCTCGACCATGTCGGCCAGCGGCACCAGCAGGATCAGCCCGACGCCGTAGCCGATCTGGGTCAGGGTGACGACCAGGCTGGCGGCGACGGTGCCGAGCCCGACCGAGGGCGCGATCAGCGCGATCAGCGGCTGGGCGTAGTACAGGTTGGCGACGATGGCGCCGCAGGCGACCGCCATCAGGAACATCATCGCCGGCGTGATCGCCGGGACGGCAGGATGCGCGCGCTCGCCCATGGCGACGCCTCTCGGGCAACGGAATCGGTCAGAGAAGAATCAGATATAGAACGCCCGGCGCCGCTGCAGCGCACAAAAGTCCGACATGGCAGCGTTGAGGCAGCGGCGCGGCTTAGGCGAGATCGGTGCGGGCGAAGTCGTCGCCCTTGTAGAGCAAGGCCAAGCCGAGCGTCTTGGCGCAGGCATAGGCGAAGCAGTCGCCGAAGTTGAGATCGGCGACATGGCCGACGGCTTTGCCATAGGTCGCGCTTGCCTCGAGCGCCTGCCGCCCGATCTCGGGCGAGATCGCCACCTCCTCGGCGCCGAGATCCTCGACAAAGGCGTCGATGGCATCTCGAGCTTGCCGCAGGAGATCAGGCGACGGTTTTGCGTTCGCCGCTTTCGCCTTCGTCTTGAGACGTGCAAGGCCGACAGAGGCTTCGAACTTGACCAAAGGTGAGACGAAGAAGGGGCCGTCGACGGTAGCCAGCCGCTTCTCGATTTCCTCGTAGCCTGGCTCGCGCCCTAGAATCGCGACGATGACGGATGCGTCCACGAACATCAGGCGTCGCCCCACATCTCATCGGTATAGGTCTTCATGTCGAAGTCGGGATCGCCCGGCCCCATCGCGTCGGCGAGCGCTCGGGAGCGTGCCAGTCGATCCCTGAGCGGAAGGGCACGGCGTGCCGCGACGAGCTGGGCCTGCAGGGCTTGGCGGACCGCCTCGGTCTTCGTCTTTGCCTTGGTGATCCTGCGGACCTCTTCCGCAAGTGCGTCGACCTCGCTATCGCGGATGAACAGCGCCATTGGGATATCTCCTTCTGCTATCTATATAGCGCCTGGGAGATATCCACACCATGGGTCCCGTGCGGTTTTTTACCCTTATCCCAGCCGGGCCCGCAGCCGGCGCAGCAGCTTGGGCACGTCGGGCGGCTGGACGATGGCGCCGCGGATCAGGCTGTCGAAATGTTCCGACAGGGCGCGGATGTGCTCGGTCGAGTTGAACAGGAAGTACATGCCGCCGAGATAGATCACGGCCCTGAGCGGCCCGAACACCGTCACCGGCACGGAATAGTGCTGCCGGCCGTCGTAGAAGAACCAGCGGAAGGTCGGGTACAACTCCTCCACCAGCGCGATCATGTGGTCGAGCTGGCGGGCCCGGACCTCGTTGTCGAGGTCATGCCAGATGCCCTCGCCGCGGGCGAAGCCCTCGATCGCCTGGATCGAGTTGCAGGCCTCCATGTCGGTCTCCGGCCGGCGCTGATAGGCCAGGCGGGCGGCCGCGGTCTCGATCCGCTGCTCCGGGCCGGCGCCGGCGAAATGCGCCAGCTCGTGCCGGATCACGTCGCGGTTCTTGAGGATGTCGGGCAGGGTGGTCGCGACATGGCGGATCTTGTAGCCGATCGCCTCGCGGTGCCAGGCGATCAGCCGCTCGTCATCGGCCCATTGCGCGTCGCGCTCGATCGCCAGCCGCTCCGGCAGGATGTCGGCGGAAAGGGGGCCGCGCTGGCTCAAGCCCAGCAGCCAGTCGATGCTGACCTGGCGGGCGGCGGCGATCGCCGCCAGGGTCTCGGCGCGCGGCAGCCGATCATTCGCCGGCGACAGGATCTGCGACAGGGTCGACCGGTCCATCCCGACCGCGGCGGCGAAGGCGCTGCGGCTCTGGCCGGAGGCCGCGATGATCTCCTCCAGCCGGGCGCGGAAGGTCTCGATCATGTCGTGGCGGGATTGCGCCATTGCGGGGTTTCCAAAACAAATTGTGCGGTTTCGCAACGTCTTAGATGAGAATACATCAATCGCGTTGTTTCGTGCGCATTATCGCATTGTCCGACATGACCGTTTCACGACAGCCTGGATCCGAGGAGATGGATCGATGGCAGACATGGTGAGACGGGCGAGCTTCGAAGGACCGACCTGGGCGGTGGCCGTCACGGTCTATTGCGGCTGGGCGGCACTGCTCTGGTTCCACGCGGCGCTGCCGGCGCCTCTCTTCATCGCCATCGGCGCGGTGCTGCTGGCCTGGTACGGGTCGCTGCAGCACGAGACCATCCACGGCCACCCGACCCGGTCGCGCCGGATCAACACGGCGATCGGCTGGCTGCCCCTGTCGCTGTGGCTGCCCTATGCCACCTATCGCGACCTGCACCTGCACCATCATCGCGACGCGCATCTGACGTCGCCGGTCGAGGATCCGGAAAGCTACTACGTCACCGATGCCCACTGGTCGGCGCTCAGCCCGGCCGGGCGGGCGGTGCTGCGCTTCAACCGCACGCTGCTGGGCCGCTTCCTGATCGGCCCGGCCCTGGCCTGGTACGGGCTGTGGGCGGAGGAACTGCCGAAGCTGCGCCGCGACCGCAAGGCGCGCATCGTCTGGGCGACGCATCTGGCCGGCGCCGCCGCCGTGCTGGCCGTGGTCTCGGTCGGGTTCGGCATCTCGCCGATCCTCTATGTCGCCACCTGCTACGCCGGCACCGCGGTGTCGCTGCTGCGCTCCTTCGCCGAGCACCGCGCCGGGCCGGAAGGGCTGCGCACCGCCGTGGTGTCCTCCGGACCGTTCTTCTCGCTGCTGTTCCTCAACAACAACCTGCATGTGGCGCATCACGCCCGGCCCGGCCTGGCCTGGTACCGGCTGCCGCGCTTCGCCGCCGCCAATGATTCCGCCGGCGTCGCCGCGCGCGGCGCCGGCCACTACCGCGGCTATGGCGAGATCGCCCAGCGCTACCTGTTCCGCCCGGTCGACGAGCCGGTGCATCCCGATTTCGACGCCAAGCGGCGCGCCAAGTGACGGCCACGGCCGGGCCGGGCACGGCCAGCCTGCCGATGTACGATCTGCCGGAGGTGCGCTGGGCCACCGATGCGCTGTGGGCGGCGGTCGCTGCGCGCCTGGCGGCTGCGGGCATCGTGGCGCCACCGGCCCTGAGCCGCGGTCCGACGGTGCACGAGCTGTGGGCCGACCCGGGGCTGCTGCTCAGCCAGGCCTGCGGCAACCCCTATGTCCAGACTTACCGCGACCGGCTGCGGCTGGTGGCGACGCCCCGCTATGCCGCCCCGGGCTGCAACGGCCCGCGCTACTGCAGCCTGCTGGTGGTCCGCGCGGACGCCCGGGGCGACGGGCTGGCGGATTTCCGCGACGCTATCTGCGCGGTCAACGGCTGGGACAGCCTGTCCGGCTGGGTCGCCCTGGCCGCGGCGCTGCCTGAGCCGCGGTTCTTCCGCGCCGCCCTGGTCACCGGCGCCCATGCCGACAGCGTGGCGGCGGTGGCGGCCGGGGAGGCCGACATCGCCGCGATCGACTGCGTCACCTATGCGCTGCTGCAGCGCCACCGCCCCGCCGCCACCGCTGGGCTGCGCGTGATCGGCCGCACCGCGCAGGCGCCGGGTCTGCCCCTGGTGACGCGCCGCGACGCGGATGACGCGACGGTCGAGGCGCTGCAGGCGGCCCTGCGCGGCGTCCTGGCCGATCCGGCGCTGGCCGAGGCCCGTGCGGCGCTGCTGATCGAGGGCATCGAGATCCTGGGCGAGGCCGATTACGACGCCATCCCGCCCCAGCCGGTCAGCACTCCTCCGGTCTTCGCTCCATCTCGCCGCTCCGCCACAGCTCCAGCGCCCTGACGGTCTCGGCCACCCGGGCCTTGGCCACCTTGGCCAATTCCAGCGGGCGGCCCGGCCGGTTGTCGCCCTTGTCGCCGAGCGATCCGGCAAGGTCGATCAGGGCACTGGCGCCGCAGATCGCGGCGCAGGAGCGCAGGGCGTAGGCCTCCAGCGCCAGGGCCTCGCGGTCGCCGGCGCCCGCCGCGGCGGCGATCGCGTCGGCGCGTTCGCGCAGCTCCTCGAGCAGATCGTCGACCATCGCCCGGCGGGCGGCGTCGTCGAACCCGGACAGGTTGCGCTCCAGCGCCGCCGGGTCGAACAGGTATCGCGGACCGTTGCCGGTCATCCGTGCCTCCACCACCCCTCTCTCATATCGCGTCGCGGGACCGCGAGTTCCAGGCGCGGGTGCGAAGCGACACAGCGGTATCTTGCATTCCGGAACGGGCGGTCCATATTTCGGCGATGGTTTCCCACCCCGGCCGTCCCCGCGAATTCGACAAGGACACCGCGCTCGACGCGGCGATGGCCCTGTTCTGGCGCCAGGGCTACGAGGCGACGTCGCTGGACGACCTGACCCGGGCGATGGATCTCAGCCGCAGCAGCTTCTACGGCTGCTTCGGCTCCAAGCGCGACACGCTGGTGGCGGCGATCCGGCGCTACGGGGACCAGCGCTTCGCTGAGCTGGAGAAGCGGGTCGCGGCCGAGCCGGATGCCGGCCACGCCCTGCGCCTCGCGGTCGCTGCGATCGCCAATGGCGGCGGCAGCCGCGACGGCTGCTTCCTGATCAACTGCACGGTGGAGCTGGCGCCGCACGACCCCGAGGTCGCGGGGCTGAGCCGCCACCACCTGGAGCGGCTGGAGGCGCTGCTGGCCGGGCTGCTGGCCCGTCGGTCCGGCGCCGATGCCGCGACGGAGGCGGCTCGGGCCCGCGGCCTGCTGGCCATCGCGGTCGGCGCCTCGGTGATGCACAAGGCGGGCACCGCGCCCGCCGCGATCGACGACCTCCTGGCCGCCGCCGAGCCGCTGATGCGGTAAGGCCGGCCCCTCATCCTGCCCCTGTGCTTTTCCGTTCGATTTTGGACCGATCGGTCCTGAATCTGGCATCCAACTGGAGAGACCTATGACTGTCCCGAAGCTGTTCACGCCGACCCGGATCGGCGACCTGGAGCTGCCGAACCGGATCGTGATGGCGCCGCTGACGCGCAACCGGGCGCGGCCCGATGGCGACGTGCCGCATGCGCTGAACGCCGAATACTACGCGCAGCGCGCCTCGGCCGGCCTCTTGATCTCCGAGGGCACGCAGATCTCGCCGGAGGGCAAGGGCTATGCCTGGACCCCGGGCATCCACAGCCCGGAGCAGGTGGCCGGCTGGCGGCTGGTGACCGACGCCGTGCACAAGGCCGGCGGCCGGATCGCGGCGCAGCTCTGGCATGTCGGCCGGATCTCGCACGCGGTGCTGCAGCCGGGCCGTGCGGCGCCGGTCGGGCCGTCGGCGATCGCGGCCGACAGCCGGGTCTTTGACGGCGAGGGCTTCGTCCCGCCCTCGACGCCGCGGGCGCTGGAGACGGCGGAGCTGCCGCGCATCGTCGGCGACTACGTCCAGGCCGCGCGCAACGCCAAGGAGGCCGGCTTCGACGCGGTCGAGATCCACGCCGCCAACGGTTATCTGCTGCACCAGTTCCTGGCCGACGGCACCAACAAGCGGACCGATGTCTATGGCGGGCCGGTCGCCAACCGGGCGCGGCTGCTGCTCGAAGTGGCGGAGGCGGTGGCCGAGGTCTGGACGCCCGGCCGGGTCGGCGTCCGTCTGTCGCCCTTCTCCAATTTCGGCGACATCGCCGACAGCGACCCGATGGCGACCTTCGGCCACGCGATCGAGGGGCTGAGCGGGCTCGGCATCGGCTTCCTGCACCTGGTCGAAGGCCAGACCGGCGGCACCCGCGAGCTGCCGCCCGGCGCCGACCTCCAGGCGCTGCGCCGGCTGTTCAAGGGCAGCTACATCGCCAACAACGGCTATGACCGCGGCCTGGCGATCGAGGCGGTGGAGAGCGGCCGTGCCGACCTCGTCGCCTTCGGCAAGCTGTTCATCGCCAACCCGGATCTGGTCGAGCGGCTGCGCCGCGACGCGCCGCTGAACACGCCGGACCAGGCGACCTTCTATGGCGGCGACGCCCGCGGCTACATCGACTATCCGACGCTCGAGAAGGCTGCGGCCTGATCGCTTATCCCGCCTTCGGCGCCGTCACCGCGGCGGCGTCGCGGGCGGTGTCGACGCCGAGGGTGAAGCCGGCATAGAAGCCGATGCCGAGGCCGAAGATCAGGGCCCAGACGGCGAACCAGCGCATCCCGCGCAGGCGCTGCTGCAGCTTCTCGATCTCGCTCATCGGCATCCTCAGGCTGGGTCGGCCGCCAACGCGGCCAGCTCTTCGTCATCGGCGGTCTGCATCGCCCACAGCCGGGCGTACAGGCCGCCGCTGGCGATCAGCTCCGCATGGCTGCCGACCTCGGCCACGCGGCCGTGGTCCAGCACATAGATCAGGTCGGCGTTGCGCACGGTCGACAGCCGGTGCGCGATCATCAGCGTGGTGCGGCCGGCCATCAGCTGGGTCAGCGCCGCCTGCACCTGCCGCTCGCTTTCGGTGTCCAGCGCCGAGGTCGCCTCGTCCAGCAGCAGGATCGGCGCGTTCTTCAGCATCGCCCGGGCGATCGACAGGCGTTGGCGCTGCCCGCCCGACAGCTTCACCCCCTGCTCCCCGACCATGGTGTCGTAACCCTTGGGCAGGCGCTGGATGAAGTCGTGCGCCGCTGCCGCCTGGGCCGCGGCCTCGACCTCCTCCTGCGTCGCCGAGGGGCGGGAATAGGCGATGTTGGCGCGCACCGTGTCGTCGAACAGGGTCACTTCCTGGCTGACCAGCGCCATGTGGTCGCGCAGCGAATGCAGGGTCAAGCCGCGGACGTCGTGGCCGTCGATCGCGACCGTGCCCTGGGTGGCGTCGTAGAAGCGCGGGATCAGGTTCAGGATGGTCGACTTGCCGGCCCCGGACGGCCCGACCAGCGCCGCCGTCTTGCCGGCCGGCACCTCCAGCGTGACGCCGCGCAGCGCCGGGATCTTCGCGCTGTAGGAGAAATGCACGTCGGCCAGGGTGATGCGGCCCCGGCACTGCGTCAGCGCCATCGCGTCCGGCGCGTCGCGGATCGCCGGCACCGAATCGATCGTCTCGAACACCCGTTCGGCCGCGGCGAAGCCGGAGGACAGGGTGTTGTGCAGGTTGGCCAGCCGCCTCAGGGGGTCGTAGACCATCAGCAGCGCGGCGATGAAGGCGAAGAAGGAGCCGGTGGTGCGCGAGCCGGAAACGACCTCGTTGCCGCCGTACAGGATGACGATGACGATGGCCACGCCCGACAGGATCTCCAGGATCGGGCTGGTGGCCGAGCTGACCCGCATCGCCTTCTGTCGCAGCCGCGAGACCTCGTTGATGATCTTGGCGGCGCGGCCGGTCTCGCGCTCCTCGGCGTTGTAGGCCTTGACGTGGCGGATGCCCTGGAAGACCTGGCCGAGATGGTTGTTCAGCGAGCCGTACTGGGTGAAGGTCTTGCCGGTGATCTTGCGGATGCGCTTGCCGATCTGCAGCACCGGGATCACGGTCAGCGGGAAGATGATGAAGGTGACCGCGGCCAGCTCCAGGTCGGTGTAGAACATCACCCCGACCAGCGCGATCAGCGACAGCAGGTCCCGGCCGATGCCGGTGATGCCGGTCGCCACCGCGCCGTACATCGACTGCACGTCGTTGGTGAAGTGGCTGACCATCCGGCCCGAGGTGGTCTCGTGGAAGGTGGCGAGGTCGGCCCGCACCCGGTTGCGGAACATCCGCACCTGCAGCTCGGCGATGATCAGCCGGCCGACATTGTTCAGAATCACACCCTGGGCATAGCCGGCGACGCCCTTGACCACGAAGATCGCCATCACCGCGATGGCCAGCGGCCACAGCCAGGTGGCGTCGCGTTCGGTGAAGATCTTCTCGATCACCGGCTTCATCACATAGGCCGAGGCCCCGGTGGAGACCGCGGTCAGCGCCATGCAGAACAGCGCCATCGCCACCTTCGGCCAATGCGGCCGGATGTAGTTGCGCAGCAGCCGCTGGGCGATCTCGCGGTCGCTCACATGCCGCGGCTGTGGTTTCTTGTCCCTGCGCTTGGCCAAGGTGATCCGGATTCTGGTATCGGGCGCGCCGTTAAACCACGGCCCCGGCTCCGCTTCAACCTTGCGGCCCGTTCCGCTGATCGGCACCATCATGCGATAAGGCCGCGCTGCGGCCCGAGAAAGTCCGTGGGGAGACCGAAATGACGGAGGCGTATGCCTCGGAACGCCCGAATGCCTGGGCCAAGCTGTACCCGCCCAAGATCGACTGGAGCCGGCCGATCGAGCCGCGGCCTCTCTATGCCATCCTCGATGACGCCGTGGCGCGGTTCGCCGATCGCCCCTGCTCCACCTTCATGGACAAGACCCTCAGCTACGGCCAGATCGGCGACCTCGTCGCCCGCGCGGCCAAGGGGTTCCACGCCGCCGGGGTCGGCAAGGGCGACCGGGTCGGCCTGTTCCTGCCGAACTGCCCCTACTATGTGATCTGCTATTTCGCGCTGCTGAAATGCGGCGCCGTGGTGGTCAACTACAACCCGCTCTATGCCGAGCGCGAGCTGATCACCAAGATCGACGACAGCGGCACCGAGCTGATGGTGACGCTGGACCTGGCGCAGCTGCACGGCAAG
This sequence comes from Inquilinus sp. OTU3971, assembly GCF_038440215.1. Lineage (NCBI taxonomy): Bacteria > Pseudomonadati > Pseudomonadota > Alphaproteobacteria > Rhodospirillales > Rhodospirillaceae > Inquilinus > Inquilinus sp. OTU3971. The sequence goes on from NZ_JASATH010000019.1 coordinate 35,597, forward strand.
CTGCTGCCGCTGGTCGGCCGCACCGTGCTGAAGCGGATCCTGGTCTGCCCGATGGCGGGCGTCCTGCCCTTCCCGAAGAACCTGCTGTTCCCGATCGTCAAGCGGCGCGAGGTGGCGAAGGTGCCGCAGGACGGCCGCCACCTGCGCTGGGCCGATCTGGTGCGCAACGACGGGCGCTTCGCCCCGGTCGCGATCGCGCCGGAGGAGGACCTGGCGGTGCTGCAATACACCGGCGGCACCACCGGAACGCCCAAGGGGGCGATGCTGACCCATGCCAATCTCTACGCCAACGCGGTGCAGGCCGGCTGCTGGTTCGAGGGCATGACCCCGGGCCAGGACCGGATGCTGGCGGTGCTGCCCTTCTTCCACGTCTTCGCCATGACCGTGGCGATGAACCTGGCGATCTGGGCGGGGGCGGAGATCATCATGCTGCCGCGCTTCGAGCTCGCGACCGTCATGAAGACGATCCACGACAGGAAGCCGACGCTGTTCCCGGCGGTGCCGACCATCTACACCGCGATCGCCAACTTCCCCAAGCGGGCGAAATACGACCTGTCCTCGCTGAAGCGCTGCATCTCCGGCGGGGCGCCGCTGCCGGTCGAGGTCAAGCACGCCTTCGAGGCGGCGACCGGCTGCAAGCTGGTCGAGGGCTACGGCCTGTCGGAAGCGTCGCCGATCGCCACCTGCAACCCGCTGTTCGGCGTCAACAAGGAAGGGTCGATCGGCCTCCCGCTGCCGCAGACGATCATCGAGATCGTGTCGCTGGAAGACCGCACCACGGTGATGCCGACCGGCGAGCGCGGCGAGGTCTGCATCCGCGGGCCGCAGGTGATGAAGGGCTATTGGAACCGGCCCGAGGACACGGCCGAGGTGCTGCGCAACGGCCGCCTGCACACCGGCGACGTCGGCACCATGGACGAGGACGGCTACACCTTCATCGTCGACCGGATCAAGGACATGATCCTGTGCTCCGGCTTCAACGTCTATCCGCGCAATGTCGAGGAGGCGATCTACCTGCACCCGGCGGTCGAGGAATGCATCGTCGCCGGCCTGCCGGACGCCTATCGCGGCCAGACGGTGAAGGCCTACATCAAGCTGCGCGTGGGGCAGAGCCTGACCGCCGAAGCCCTGGTCGAGTTCCTGAAGGACAAGCTGTCGCCGATCGAGATGCCGAAGCTGATCGAGTTCCGCGACACGCCGCTGCCCAAGACCCTGATCGGCAAGCTGTCGCGCAAGACGGTCCTCGAGGAGGAGGCGGCCAAGGCGGCCACGCAGGGCGCGCGCACCGGCACCTGAGCCACTTCCGATTGACCCGGATCTCCGGCTGCGGTACTTTACGTTTACGTAAACGGCATGCAGCAACGCGGTCGGAGGCACGGCGCCATGGAGGCGGACACCAGGGAGAAGGCGGAGGTCGAGCAGCGCAGCTATTCGATCGGCGATCTCGCCGCTGCGTTCGACATCACCCCGCGCAGCATCCGGTTCTATGAGGATGAGGGCCTGCTGTCGCCCGAACGGGCCGGGCTGACCCGCATCTACAGCCATCGCGACCGGGCCCGTCTGGCGCTGATCTGCCGCGGCAAGCGGCTCGGCTTCTCCCTGGCCGAGATCAGGGAGTTCCTCGACCTCTACGATCGCGAGCACGGCCAGGTCGAGCAGATGACCTTCTTCCTCGGCCGCGCCCGGTCCCGGCGCGCCGCCCTCGAGACCCAGCTGGTCGACGTCCAGCAGACGATCGAGGACCTGAAGGGCATCGAGGCCGAGATCACCAGCTTCCTGAAGCGGGAAGGCGCGCTGCCGGAAGGCTGAGCCGCCGCCCATCCGCGGGCGCGGCCCGCGACAAGAAACTCTGAGGAGCCTGAGACCACCATGGACAAGAGCGTCGTCATCGCCGGGTTCAAGCGGTCGCCGCATCACTTCGCCAACAAGGGCGACCTGCGCCGGGTCCGGCCCGACGATCTGGTCGCCGACGTGATCAAGGCGCTGGTCGCCGAGACCAAGGTCGACCCCGAGGCGATCGAGGACCTGATCCTCGGCTGCGCCTTCCCGGAGGGCGAGCAGGGTTTCAACATGGCCCGCATGGTCGTGTTCCTGGCCGGGCTGCCGCAGTCGGTCGGCGGCGTCACAGTCAACCGCTACTGCGGCTCGTCGATGCAGGCGATCCACCAGGCGGCCGGCGCGATCCAGATGGGCGCGGGCGAGGCCTTCCTCTGCGCCGGGGTCGAGAGCATGACCCGGGTGCCGATGATGGGCTTCAACCCGGCGCCGAACCCCAAGCTGGCGGCCGAGATGCCGCAGGCCTATTTCAACATGGGCGTGACCGCCGAGAACCTGGCGGTGAAGTACCAGATCACCCGCGAGAGCCAGCAGGACTTCGCCATCCGTTCGCAGCGGCGTGCCGCGACGGCCTGGGCCGAGAACCGCTTCGCCGGCGAGGTCGTGCCGATCGCCACGAAGGACGGCACGGTCGAGCGCGACGGCACCATCCGCCCCGACACCAGCCAGGAAGGCCTGTCCGGCCTGAAGCCGGCCTTCGACCAGAACGGCACGGTCACCGCCGGCACCTCCAGCCCGCTGACCGACGGCGCCTCGGCGACGCTGGTGACCAGCGAGGCTTTCGCCAAGGCCGCCGGCCTGCCGATCCTGGCCCGGATCAAGTCGATCGCGGTGTCGGGCTGCGCGCCGGAGATCATGGGCATCGGCCCGGTCGGCGCCAGCCGCAAGGCGCTGCAGCGCGCCGGGCTGACGCTCAAGGACATCGACGTGGTCGAGCTGAACGAGGCCTTCGCCGCCCAGGCGCTGGCGGTCGGCCGCGACCTCGAGCTCGACTGGGACAAGACCAACATCGACGGCGGTGCCATCGCGCTCGGCCACCCGCTCGGTGCCTCGGGCGCCCGGATCACCGGCAAGGCCGCGTCGATCCTGAAGCGGGAGGGCAAGGAGCTCGCCCTCGCCACCATGTGCATCGGCGGCGGCCAGGGCATCGCCTCCGTGCTCGAAGCGGCCTGACCTACTGACGATTTCCGCGCCCCCAAACCCTTTCCCGTCATTCCCGCGAAAGCGGGAATCTCGTCGAGCACTTCGGGAGATCCCCGCTTTCGCGGGGATGACGACAGGGGTGAAGGGAGGGCGACCAGGGAGCTGAACCATGGACATCAAGCAAGTCGCGGTGATTGGCGCCGGGGTGATGGGCAGCGGCATCGCCGCACACTTCGCCAATGCCGGCGTGCCGGTGCTGCTGCTCGACATCGTGCCGAAGGGTGCGACCAACCGGAACGCGGTCGCCGAGGGTGCGCTGGCGCGCATGGCCAATGCCGACCCGGCGCCCTTCATGTCGAAGGCGGCGGCGAAGCTGGTCACCCCGGGCAACACCGAGGACGACCTGGACAAGCTGGCCGGCTGCGACTGGATCGTCGAGGCGGTGCTGGAAGACCCGGCGATCAAGCAGGATCTCTACGCCCGGATCGAGAAGGTGACGAAGCCCGGGGCGGCGGTGTCCTCCAACACCTCGACCATCCCGCTGGCGATCCTGACCGAGGGCCGGTCCGACGCGTTCCGGCGCAGCTTCCTGATCACCCATTTCTTCAACCCGCCGCGCTACATGCGCCTCTTGGAGCTGGTGACGGGGCCGGAGACCGACCCGGCCCTGGTTGCTGGCATCCGCGGCTTCGCCGACCTCCGCCTCGGCAAGGGCGTGGTCGACTGCAAGGACACACCCGGCTTCATCGCCAACCGGATCGGCACCTACTGGATCCAGTCGGCGGTCAACGGCGCCTTCGACCTCGGCCTGACGGTGGAGGAGGCGGATGCGGTCGTCGGCCGGCCGATGGGTGTGCCGAAGACCGGCGTGTTCGGGCTGATCGACCTGGTCGGCCTCGACCTGATGCCGCATATCGCCAAGAGCCTGCTGGCGACCCTGCCGCAGGACGACCCGTATCGCGAGATCTACCGGGTCGAGCCCGCCATCGAAAGGCTGATCGCCGAGGGCTATACCGGCCGCAAGGGCAAGGGCGGCTTCTACCGTCTCAGCAAGGCCGCCGACGGCAGCCGGGTGAAGGAGAGCATCGACCTCCAGACCGGCGCCTGGGCGAAATCCGACAAGCCGACGCTGGACGGCGTCGACGCGGCGCGCCAGGGCGGGCTGAAGGCGCTGGTCGGCTTCGACGACAAGACCGGCCAATACGCCGCCCGGGTGCTGGGCCAGACCCTGTCCTACGCCGCCGGGCTGGTGCCGCAGATCGCCGACACGGTGGTCGCGGTCGATGAGGCGATGCGCCTCGGCTACAACTGGAGCTTCGGCCCGTTCGAGCTGATCGACCAGGTTGGCGCCGACTGGCTGATCGGCTGGCTGGAAAGCCAGGGCAAGCCGGTGCCGGCCCTGCTCGAGGCCGCGCAGGGCCGCAGCTTCTACCGGGTCCAGGACGGCAAGCTGCAATACCTGACCACCGGTGGCGACTATGCCGGGGTGACGCGGCCGGACGGCGTGCTGCTGCTGGCCGACATCAAGCGCACCGCCAAGCCGATCGCGAAGAACGGGTCGGCGGCGCTGTGGGACATCGGCGACGGCGTCACCTGCTTCGAATTCATCTCGAAGATGAACAGCCTCGACGACCAGACCATGGCCCTGCTGGCCGAGGCGATCCGCATCACCGCGACCAAGTACAAGGCGATGGTGGTCTACAACGAGGGCACCAACTTCTCGGTCGGCGCCAATCTCGGCCTCGCCCTGTTCGGCATCAACATCGCCCTGTGGCCACAGATCGAGGCGCTGGTGAAGGGTGGCCAGGATGCCTACAAGGCGCTGAAATTCGCGCCGTTCCCGACCGTGGCGGCGCCGTCCGGGATGGCGCTGGGCGGCGGCTGCGAGATCCTGCTGCACTCGGCCGCGATCCAGGCCCATGCCGAGACCTATTGCGGCCTGGTCGAGGTCGGCGTCGGCCTCATCCCCGGCTGGGGCGGCTGCAAGGAGATGCTGCTGCGCGCCTATGGCCAGCCCAAGCGGCCGGGCGGGCCGATGCCGCCGATCGGGCAGGTGTTCGAGACCATCGGCACCGCCAAGGTGGCGAAGTCGGCCTTCGAGGCGAAGGAGCTGCTGTATTTCCGGCCGCAGGACGGCATCACCATGAACCGCGACCGGCTGCTGGCCGACGCCAAGGCCCGCGCCCTGGCGCTGGCCGAGGGCTACCAGCCGCCGGAGCCGGCCGAGGAGATCCGGCTGCCGGGCCCGACCGCGCGGACCGCGCTGGCCCTGGCGGTCGCCGACCTGGCCCGCGCCGGCAAGGCGACGCCCTATGACGTCGTCGTCTCCGACAAGCTGGCGACCGTCCTGTCCGGCGGCGACACCGACATCACCGAGACGCTGACCGAGGACGATGTGCTGGCGCTGGAGCGCGAGGCCTTCACCGCGCTGGTCCAGGCCCCCGGCACCATCGCCCGGGTCGAGCACATGCTGGCCACCGGCAAGCCGCTGCGGAACTGAGAGGAAGCGACAGATGCCCAGCTACAAGGTTCCGCTCGACGACATCCGCTTCGTGCTGCACGAGCTCTTGGACGTCGGCCAGCTCGCCAAGCTGCCCGGCTATGAGGAGGCGACGCCCGACACCGTCGACGCCATCCTGGAGGAGGCGGCGCGCCTGGCCGAGAACGAGCTGGCGCCGCTGAACCAGCCCGGCGACGAGGAGGGCTGCCGCTTCGAGAACGGCGTCGTCTACACGCCGAAAGGGTTCAGGGAGGCTTACCGCACCTTCATCGAAGGCGGCTGGACCGGCCTGTCCGCCGACCCGGCCTATGGCGGCCAGGGCATGCCCAAGGCGGTCAACGTCGTGATCGAGGAGGTGCTGTCCTCCGCCAACATGTCCTTCGGCATGTATCCCGGCCTGTCGCAGGGCGCCTACAACGCGCTTGAGACTTACGGCGACGAGCAGCAGAAGGCGACCTATCTGCCGAAGCTGGCGGACGGCACCTGGTCCGGCACCATGTGCCTGACCGAGCCGCATTGCGGCACCGATCTCGGCCTGATCCGCACCAAGGCGGAACCGGCGGCCGACGGCGCCTGGAGCATCACCGGCACCAAGATCTTCATCTCGGCCGGCGAGCACGACCTGACCGAGAACATCATCCACCTGGTGCTGGCCCGCCTGCCCGACGCTCCGCCAGGCATCAAGGGCATCAGCCTGTTCGTGGTGCCGAAGTTCCTGCCGAAGGAAGAGGGCGGGGCGGTCGTCGCCGGACCGCGCAACGGCATCGCCTGCGGCTCGATCGAGCACAAGATGGGCATCAAGGCCTCGTCCACCTGCGTGATGAATCTCGACGGCGCCACCGGCTGGCTGGTCGGCGAGAGGCACAAGGGCATGCGGGCGATGTTCGTGATGATGAACACCGCCCGGCTCGGCGTCGCCATACAGGGGCTCGGCATCGCCGAGGTCGCCTACCAGAACGCCGTGGCCTACGCGAAGGACCGGCTGCAGGGCCGCGCCCTCTCCGGCCCGAAGGCGCCGGACCAGCCGGCCGACCCGATCATCGTCCACCCCGACGTGCGCAAGAACCTGCTGACCGGCAAGGCCTTCGTCGAGGGCGCGCGGGCGCTGGGCTACCTGGTCGGCATCAACATCGACCTGTACACCAAGCACCCCGACCCGGCGGTCCGGCAGAACGCCGATGACTTCGTGTCGCTGATGACGCCGATCCTGAAAGCCTATTTCACCGATATGGGGCTCGAGGTCGCCATCCGGTCGCAGCAGGTGCTGGGCGGCCACGGCTATATCCGCGAATGGGGGATGGAGCAGTTCGTCCGCGACGCCCGCATCGCCCAGATCTACGAGGGCGCCAACGGCATTCAGGCGCTCGACCTGGTCGGCCGCAAGATGCCGCAGGACATGGGCCGGCTGCTGCGCAGCTTCTTCCACCCGGTCGACGCCTTCATCCGCGAGGAGGCGGAGGACGAGGCGATGCTGGAGTTCGTCGGCCCGCTGGCCAAGGCGTTCGGCAAGCTGCAGCAGGCCACCGCCTGGATCGCGCAGAAGGGGCTGAAGGACCCGGAGGAGGCCGGCGCCGCCTCGTCCGACTACCTCAAGCTGTTCGCCCTGGTGGCGCTGGGCTGGATGTGGGCGCGGATGGCCAAGGTGGCGCTGGAGAAGGCGCCCAAGGCCGGCGACCGCGCCGGCTTCTACGATGCCAAGCTGAAGACGGCGCGCTTCTTCATCCAGCGCATGCTGCCGGAGACCGGGTCGCTGTTCATCCAGATCATGGCCGGCAAGGCGCCGCTGATGGCGCTGGACGCCGAGGCGTTCTGATCGCTGCGACGGGCCATCCCGCGATGAACCTCTATCTCCGCCTCATCCGGGTCGTGGTCGCGGCGCTGCTCGGGCGCCGGCTGGCCCTGTTCGACGACAGCGTGGTGCGGTTCCGGGTCTGGCCGAACGACCTCGATTTCAACCTGCACATGAACAACGGCCGGTACCTCACGGTGATGGATCTCGGCCGCACCGACCTGATGCTGCGGGTCGGGCTGGTCGGGCTGCTGTGGCGCCGGCGCTGGGCGCCGGTGCTGGGCGGGGCGACCATCCGCTACCGCCGCTCGCTCGCCGCCTTCGCCGGCTACCGGCTGCGCAGCCGCCTGCTGGGCTGGGACGAGAAGTGGCTGTATCTCGAGCAGGGCTTCGAGGATGCCAGCGGCGCCGTCGCCGCCCAGGCCGTGGTCAAGGCCGTGTTCCGCCGCCGCGGCGGTACGGTGCCGACCGCGGAGATCGCCGCCGCCTTCGGCTGGCAGGGCCCGTCGCCCGCGCTGCCGGCCTATGTCCAGGCGCTGCGCGACGGCGAGGAGGCGATGCGCGAGGTCCTGCGCGAAGGGCCCCGCGCCGCCTGATCTTCGCCTTGTTCCCGCCGCGAGGCCGGGCCAGTCTGGCCCCCGACTCCGACGGGGGAGGGATGGATGAGACTCCTGGCAGGCCTGGTCATTGCCGCATCGCTTGCAGCCCCATCGCCCGCGCCGGCCGCCGGCTCGCCCGATCCTAAGGCGCTGGCCGAGGCGATCACCACGCTCTACGTGCCGCTCGGCCTGACCCGCGCCGTGGTCGCCAGCTGCGACCGGACCGACGCGCCCGGCGCCGCTTCCCATGCGGCGGCGCTGGCCGACTGGCGCCAGGCGAACGACGCCGACCGGCTGGAGCGGCTGCTGGAGCGCACGCTGGCGCAGCGGGATGGTTTCGCGGATGCCCGGTCGAAGCTCGAGGCCGCGCTCCAGTCCCAGGCCGATTCGATGATCCAGAAGACGCCGCTGCTTTGCGGCGCCCTGCCGGCGCTGTTCAGCGGCAGGACCTTCAGCTTGGCCGCCAAGGCCGGACCGGCCCGCGGCGTGCTGGAGGCCTTCCTCGGCCCCGCACCGAGGCCGAAGACCCTCTATTCCGTCGGCCAGCTTTCGGCCCTGGCGGCAGAAGCCTGGCGCCAGGCGCCGCAGGACAAGGACGACACCGACCAGACCGACTGGGTCTCCACCGTGCTGGGCCGGGTCGGGCTGATCGCCGTGTCCGGCCGGGTGGTGGATGACGACGAGCTGCAGCAATGGACGGTCGACCAGCAGTCGCTGTGGACGGTCAGCTGCGAGTTCGCCGACGATGCCGAGGAATCGCTGTTCGGCCGCGAGATCGGCCACGACGTCGTCGTCTCCGGCCGGATCGACCGGGTCTACGACTTCAAGGTCATCAAGCTCGACGAGTGCCGGCTGCTCGACGATTCCGGCGGCATCGCCAAGGCGAACATCCCGGACGAGACCGGCCTGACGCCGAAGCCGAAGACGCTGTTCTCGATCGCCCAGCTCTCGGTCGTGGCGAAGGAGCTGTTCCGGCGTACGCCCGGCGCGAAGGACGACGACAAGGACGACGCCGTCACCGCGGCGATGCAGCAGCTCGGGCCGATCGCCCTTGCCGGTCATTCCGACGGCGACGACCGGCTGCAGCAATGGCTGCCGGAGAAGCGCTCGATCTGGACCGCCAGCTGCGACTTCGCCGACGAGGTGGAAGAGAAGCGCTTCGAGCAGACGAAGGACAAGGACGTCACCGTCATCGGCCGGATCAGCCAGGTCTATGCCTTCGAGGTGTTCAAGCTGTCCGATTGCCGGCTGCTGGACGACCCGTCGCGCCTCGCCCGCTCCGACCTGCCGGAGGCCGGCGGGCTGGAGTACCGGCCGCCGGATGCGGCGGAGGTGAATGCCGGGCCGGACAAGGGTCTCCCGGCAGGGCAGATCGAGGCGATGCTGTTCCGCGAGCAATTCCAGGTCGGCATGAACCCGACCGGCGGCACGTTCACCGACCGCAATGAGGAGAGCTTCCTGCTGCTGAAGGACGGCACCGCCTATCGCTACGAGTTCGACTATCCCCCGACCGATCTCGACGCCGACCAGGTTCGCCGCCGGGCGCCGCAGGACTGGTCGCGCTGGGAGCGGCCAGGCGACAAATATGTGATGACCGCGGCGGCGGGGGAGAAGGCGGACCTGCCCAGCTTCACGGTGCTGAAGCCGTTCCCGCCCGACGCCCGGCTGGACCGCAGCTATTACTATCTCAACGTGTTCCAGGGCGGCGTCACTCGACGCATTGACCTCGTCTTCCGGCCCGACGGCACCTTCGAGCGCCACCAGGGCGGCAGCTTCTTCATGCAGAGCATGGCAGGGACGGGACCGGACGGCGGCTCGGTCGGCGTCGCGGGGGGTGGTTTCGCTGCCGTCACGAACGAGAACGGCTTCTCGGCCATGGGCGCGCTGAAGTCGCGGGATTCGGCCGGGCGCTACCGCCTCGACGGCTATACGCTGCAGCTCATGGCCGATGACGGCACGGTCACCCGGCTGCGCATCGGCGTTCCCGGCGACGACCTTGTCGCGCCGGACACGCTCAACATCGGCGGGACGAGCTACTGGGATTCGGAGGAGGAGAAGTAGGGAGGGGCGAGGGGGCGCGCCTGCCCCATTGTGTCATCTTCGGGCTTGACCCGAGGATCCAGGGGCGGCCAGAGCGGTTCTTCGTGGCCCTGGATTGCCGGGTCAAGCCCGGCAATGACAGAAAAAGAATGTGGGACCGCGAGAGGCACCGCCGTCAGGCGTGGTCCTTCTTCCACTTCTGGACCTTGCGCAGGATCATGTTCCGGCGCAGCGCCGAGATGTGGTCGACGAACAGCACGCCGTTCAGATGGTCGATCTCGTGCTGCACGCAGGTGGCCAGCAGGCCGGTCGCGTGCGCCTCCCGCGACGCGCCGGTCTCGTCCAGGTAGCGGATCTTCACCTCGGCCGGCCGCACCACCTCGGCCCATTGCTCGGGCAGCGACAGGCAGCCCTCCTCGGCGGTCTGCAGCTCCTCCGACGCCCAGGTGATCTCCGGGTTGATCAGGCGGAGCGGCGCCGGCGGCTCGTCCTTGCCGGCGACGTCGATGACGATGATCCGCTCCAGCACGCCGATCTGTGGCGCCGCGAGGCCGATGCCCGGCGCGGCATACATCGTCTCCAGCATGTCGTCGGTCAGCTGGCGGATGCGGTCATCCACCGCGGCGACCGGCTTCGCCTTGGTCTTGAGACGGGAATCAGGGGCGATCAGGATCGGGAGCTTGGCCATGGCGCGATCCAGATAGGCATGCGGCGGACAGGGGTCAAGCTTCGCCATCGGCGGGGCTGCTGTGCCAAGTGGCTTGTGTTAGGGTGCGCCCGCGCCGCCGGGGCGCAGGACGAAGACAGGACGAGAGCCGTGACCGCGATTGCCAAGCCCGAAACATCGCTGCTCGCCGACATGGCGCCGGAGGAGCAGGAGCGGCTGCGGTCGATCGCCGAGGACGTCCGCAGCGGGGCCAATTGGGTGGTGCGCAAGCGCAAGCTGCTCGACACGCTGCTGGCGATCGAGGCGGCGATCGGCGGCACGCCGAACGAGGCGCTGATCGGCGACGACAGCGACTTCGCCGCGCTGCGCGATGAGATCCGCAAGATGGAGGAGGCGGCCCAGGCCGCTGCGGCCGCCGCCGGCGAGGCGCCGGACGAGCCGCTGGACGAGGATGAGTTGGCCGCCGCCGCCAACGAGATTGCCTTCCTGACCGGCCTGCCGACCTATGTCGGCGCGGTGCTGGAAATGCTGGACGAGCGTGAGATCGTCGCCGTCGAGCAGGCCGCCTTCTACCACCTCTCGGCCCATCCGGAGCATCAGCGCGCCGCCGACGCCTGGTTCGACGCGGACATCCGCAACGACAAGGCGTTCCGCAAGTTCCTGCGGGCCAACCGCGACTATTCCGACCTGCTCGACCGGTTCGAGGAGATGCTCGACGTGGTCGAGGAGGGGCCGGAGGACGAGGAGTTCGACGACTCCCCGGCAACCCGGCACTGACACGGGTGGCCCGAGTCCCAGGATGAAGCCCGGAAACGCCATCTTCTCCGGCCTCGGCACCACGGTGTTCGAGGTCATGTCCCGGTTGGCGCGGCAGCACGGCGCGGTCAACCTCGGCCAGGGCTTTCCGGACGGGAAGGGGCCGGAGGATGTGCTGCGGGTTGCGGCCGCCGCCGTCACCGACGGCTGGAACCAGTACCCGCCGATGCTCGGCCTGCCCGAGCTGCGCCAGGCCGTGGCGGCGCATGACAAGCGCTTCTACGGGCTCGAGGTCGACCCCGACAGCGAGGTCGTGGTCACCTCCGGCGCCACCGAGGCGCTGGCGGCGGCACTGTTCGCGCTGATCGAGCCGGGCGACGAGGTGGTGCTGTTCGAGCCGCTCTACGACGCCTATCTGCCGTTGGTCCGCCGGGCCGGCGGCGTGCCGAAATTCGTGCATCTGACGCCGCCCGACTGGTCTTTCGACCGGGCGGCACTGGCCCGCGCCTTCTCAGCCCGGACCAAGGCGGTGCTGTTCAACAACCCGCTGAACCCGGCGGCCAAGGTGTTCGGGGAAGCCGAGCTCGACCTCCTGGCCGAGTTCGTCGAAGGCTCCGACGCCACCGTCATCTGCGACGAGGTCTACGAGCATCTGGTGTTCGACGGCCGGCGGCACCAGCCGCTGATCGCCCGGCCCGGCATGCGCGAGCGCTGCCTGAAGATCGGCTCGGCCGGCAAGACCTTCTCGCTGACCGGCTGGAAGGTCGGCTACGTCACCGCTGCGCCGGCGCTGGCGACGCTGCTCGGCAAGGCGCACCAGTTCCTGACCTTCACCACGCCGCCCAACCTGCAGGCCGCCGTCGCTTACGGCCTGGCCAAGGGCGACGACTATTATGACGGCTTCGTCGCCGAGCTGCAGGGCAAGCGCGACCGCTTCGCCGTCGGCCTCGCGCGGCTCGGGCTGGCGGTGCTGCCCTGCGACGGTACCTATTTCGTCAACCTCGACATCGGCTCGACCGGCTTCGACGGCGATGACCAGGCCTTCTGCCGGCACCTGATCGAGGAGGTCGGGGTCGCCGCCATTCCGGTCTCGGCCTTCTATGCCGAGTCTCCGCTGTCGACCGTCGCCCGCTTCTGCTTCGCCAAGCAGGATTCGGTGCTCGACGAAGCGCTGGCACGGCTGGCCAGGCGCTTCGGCTAGACGAGGGCCGAGTCGGCCTGGACAGCCGTGCGCGGGAATGCCTTCCTCGCGGCAGCGATCCTGCGAAGGGAGGCTGCCCTGTTCGGCCCGATCCGCAACCATCTGCGGCACCACACCCGCTTCTATGCCGGCGTGCTGCTGGGCGTGGCGCTCTGGTTCGCCCTGGGCGGCAGCGCCCGCGGGCCGATCGCCGTCGTCGTCGCCGGCGATGCCTTCTTCGGCCTGTACCTCGCCTGGACCGCGGTCCTGGCGCGGCATGCGACGCCCGCCTCCTTCCGGCACCGCGCCGACATCGACGATGAGGGCCTGCCGCTGATCGTGCTGATCACGATGATCGCGGCCGGTCTCGGCGTGGCCTCGATCTTTAGCCTGCTGAACCAGGCTCAGGGGCCGGCGCCGCTGCATCTCGTCCTGGCGGTCGCCGGCGTGGCGCTGGGCTGGGCCACGCTGCACACCGTCTTCGCCTTCCGCTACGCCCATCTCTACTACGGCAAGGCCGGCGGTGAGCGCGGCAAGCGCCGGGATGCGCGCGGGCTGGAATTCCCGGGCGATGACGAGCCGGGATTGTGGGATTTCCTCTACTATTCCTTCGTTGTCGGCATGACGGCCCAGGTCTCGGACGTGCAGGTGACGGATTCCTATATGCGCCGGCTGACCCTCGGCCACGGCGTGCTGTCCTTCATTTTCAACACCGTGATCCTGGCGCTCGCGGTCAATATCGCGGCCGGCCTGGCGAACTGACCGATCCCGCCCTTGACAGAATCGGTCATTCGCCCGACCTTTATCGCAGGTGCAACAAACGAAAGGAGGTGATCCGATGTCTAGCGCTCCGGTGACCATGATCTCCGCGGCGGCCCTGATGGGACGTGCGTCGGATCGGGCGATGTCGGCAACCTCCGGTCTGCCGGCCTGACACCGACCATTTCGTCGCGGTGATCCACGAGTGCCGGCATTCAAGACCGGCGCCTCACCGACGTTGAACTCACGGACCGCCGCCCTCCAGGGCGGCGGTTTTGCGTCGGGCCGATGGTTTCGGAAGCGGGCCGAGCCCCAGCATTGTGCAATGCACCCATGCGATGGGTCTCCGGCATTGACTTTCGACGTCCCTGCCGCCACTTCTACGATCGAATTCAATCACCATCCCGGCATGGTTTTGCCGCTGCCCCGCGACACGCGACCTGCAGCGCAGGACGGCGCCTCGTGCGCGTCCGTAAGGCTACCATGTGGGTCCGGAGGGGATCCGCCGGGACCGGCTTCAGCAAGGGAGAATAATACATGCAGAACGACAAGCCTCTCGCCGGCAAGACGATCGCCATCCTCGTGTCGAACGGGTTCGAGGAAGTCCAGATGACCGAGCCGCAGCGGGCCCTGCTCGCCGCCGGCGCCACCCTGAAGATCGTCTCGACCGAGCAGGGGCTGGTCAATGGCTGGCACGAGAAGGCGTGGGGTCACTACTTCGCCGTCGACGTGCCGCTGTCGAACGCGCTGGCCGCGGATTTCGACGCCGTCCTGATCCCGGGCGGTGAGCGCGGCGTGGCCAAGCTGGCCGCCAACCCGCACACCAAGCGCATCCTCCGCGGCTTCGCCGATGCCGGCAAGCCGATTGCCGCTCTCGGCGTCGCGCCGCAGCTGCTGGCGCTGTCCGAGCGGACCCAGGGCCGCACCGTGGTCGCCAATGACAGCGTTCGCGAGACGCTCGAGGCCGCCGGCGCCAAGCTGGTCGACGACACCGTCGTGGTCGACGGCAACCTGATCACCGCCCGCGACGACCTCGACATGGCCGCGTTCAAGGGCTCGGTGGTCGAGCACTTCACGACCGTCGCCGCCTCGCTGGCCGCGGCCGCCTGATCCTCCGGGACCAGGACCCAGGTTCGAAGGGCGCCGGTTTTCCGGCGCCCTTTCCGTTTTCGGGCCGGCCTCAGAGCACGAAGTCGGCGCCGTTCAGCGCCGGCACGGCCACGCCGATCTCGAAATCGGCAAGTCCGTCGCCATTGACGTCGCCGCTGACGATCCCGCCGGCGAAGCGCAACTCGCCGGCATGGCCGCTGAACGTGGCGCCACCGATGAAGCTGAAGGCCTGGTTGCCCGACACGCCGGTGTTGGCATCGATATAGGACAGGACGATCCTGTCCTCGCCGGAGACGAAGTCGGTGATCACGTCGCGGCTGGCGCCGACCGCGGACTCTGCCGGGCTCATGACGCGGAAGTTATCCGCGCCCGACCCGCCGGTGAGGGTATCCTTGCCGGCACCGCCATCCAGCAGATCTGCCCCCAGGCCGCCGCCGAGGATATCGTCGCCGGCCATCCCGGCCAGGGCATTGTTGCCGTCGTTGCCGACCATCCGGTTGGCGCCGGCATTGCCGATCCCGGTCAGGCCCCACAGCCCGTAGAACTGCAGGTTCTCGATGTTCTGGACCGTGCTGTCCAAGGTGGTCGAGAAACAGGTCACGACCCAGTCGCTGCCTTCGCCGGGCTTTTCGTTCACGACGTCGCAGCGGTCGTCGACATAGTAGACATCGTTGCCGACACCGCCGGTCATGACATCGGCACCGCTCTGCCCGACGAGGGTATCGTTGCCGTCGCCCCCGGTCAGCGTGTCTGTCCCGGTGCCGCCGCGGATGGTGTCGTTGCCCGCGCCGCCGTCGATCTGGTCGCAGCCGGCGCCGGCATCGACGGTGTCGTTGTCGGCACCGCCGTCGATCGTATCCGCGCCGTCGCCGCCCAGGATGGTGTCCTTGCCGGCCTCACCGAACAGACGGTCGTTGCCGGTGCTGCCGGAAAGCCCGTCGTCGCCGGCATCGCCGTGAAGCTCGTCGTCGCCCGCCCCGCCGTCGACGGAGTCCTTGCCGTCGCCGCCATAGAGGACGTCCTGGTCGAGGCCGCCGCCGAGCACATCGTCGCCCGCCCCGCCCAGAAGGAGGTCGTCGCCTTCATAGCCGCTCAGCAGATCGGTGCCCGCCCCGCCGTCCAGCGTGTCGCCGCCGGCGCCGCCGATAATGATGTCCAGCCCGTCGCCGCCATAGATCTGGTCGGCGCCCAGGCCGCCATAGATGATGTCGTCGCCGAGGCCGCCTTCCAAATAGTCATTGCCGTCACCGCCATCGATGAGGTCGTTGTCGGCCCCTCCGATCAGCGTGTCGTTGCCGGCCTCGCCGTAGAGACGGTCATCACCATCGCCGCCATTCAGGTAGTCGTCGCCATTGCCGCCCAGCATGCTGTCCCTGCCGCCGCCGCCGAGCATGAAATCATTGCCGTCATTTCCGGACAGACTATCGTCGCCGTCCAGCCCTTCGACAGAGTCGTCTCCGGCCAGCGCATCGATCGTGTCCGGGCCTGCGGTGCCGATGATCACGTCGTCATCGGGTGTCGGGAAGTCCGCCATCATGTCCTCGCCGAGCAGTTGCGCTCCCCTCCGGGCCGTTGCGCGCAGGGCGGGGCGGCGTCGTCGGAGCATTGTCCTTGATGTCACGAGCGAGGGATAAGTCCCTACATACCATTCTGTGCAGGGGGATCACTCAAAGCCCTGATCGGGCAATGTCCGTTAGATCGAAAGCATTTTAGGAAAATACGCTTTGTCGCGATTCTTCACCGCGGCTACGTCGAACGGCCGATGGCGGGCAGGCCTCATGAGCGGCCATGCGGCGCCGCTGCCTCGTTCGGAGGAGAACATTTCTCCGGTGGGGAACTGCCCCGATCAGCCCGCCGTGACGCAGCGGGGCCGATCGAGACAGTGTCTCCTTCCTTACGCCGCCTCGTCGCGCCGGGCCGGGGTCGGGGTGTCCCAGAAGTGGCAGGCGGCCTGGTGGCCGGGGCTGCCGACGTCGATCAGCTGCGGTGCCACCTGGGCGCACAGGTCCTGCGCCTTCGGGCAGCGGGTGCGGAAATAGCAGCCGGTGGGCGGGTTCAGCGGGCTCGGCAGGTCGCCGGTCAGCACGATCCGCTTCTTGCTGCGCTCCGCATCCGGGTCGGGCAGCGGCACCGCCGAGATCAGCGCCTGGGTGTAGGGGTGGCGCGGATTGTCGTAGATGTCGTCGCGGTCGGCGATCTCGGCCAGCTTGCCGAGATACAGCACCATGATCCGGTGGCTGATGTGGCGCACCACCGACAGGTCGTGGCTGATGAAGATCAGCGACAGGCCGAACTGGCGCTGCAGCCGCATCAAGAGGTTGACGATCTGGCTCTGGATCGAGACGTCGAGGGCCGAGACCGGCTCGTCGCACACGATCAGCTTCGGGTTCAGGATCATCGCCCGGGCGATGCCGATGCGCTGCGCCTGGCCGCCGGAGAATTCGTGCGGGTAGCGGTTGATCATCTCCGGCCGCAGCCCGACCAGGCCCATGATCTCCTCGACCTTGGCCCGGCGCTCCTTCTTGCTCAGCTTGCCCTCGAACACGTCGAGCGGCTCGCCGATGATCTCGCCCACGGTCATGCGCGGGTTCAGCGAGGCCAGCGGGTCCTGGAAGATGATCTGCAGGTCCTGCCGCTTCTCACGCATCGCGTGGCTGTCGAGATTGGCGATGTTCTCGCCCATCCACACCACCTGGCCCGCGGTCGGCGGGATCAGCTGCAGCACGGCGCGCCCGAGGGTCGACTTGCCGCAGCCGGATTCGCCGACGATGCCCAGGGTCTCGCCGGCCTTGAGGTCGAAGCTGATGCCGTCGACCGCCTTCAGGCTGTCGCGGTGGCTGGACCACATGTGCCGCTTCGGCATCGAGAAATGCACGCGCAGGTCGCGCACCGACAGGATCGTCTTCTTGCCGTCCGGCGGGAGGGTGTCGGTCATGGCGGGCCTCAATGACGGGTCCGGGCGGCGCGATCGGCATCGATGATCGCGCGATCGGCCTCGGTCAAAGGCAGCTGGGTCAGGTGGCAGGCCTTGGCCCGCCGCACGCCGCTGGCTTCGAGGTCGCCGCCGCAGGGGCGCAGCAGCGGCTCTTCCGCCACGCAGCGGGCATGGGCGTAGCGGCAGCGCGGCTGGAAGTTGCAGCCGGGCGGCAGGTTCTGCAGGTTCGGCGGCTGGCCGCCGATCGACGGCAGCTCGGCGTGCCGGTCGGAATTCAGCCGCGGCATACTCTGCAGCAGCCCCTCGGTGTAGGGATGCTGCGGGTTGTAGAAGATGTCCCGCACCGACCCGGTCTCGATCACGTTGCCGGCATACATCACCATCACCCGGTCGGCGAGGCCGGCGATGACGCCGAGGTCATGGGTGATCAGCACGATCGAGGTGTTGAACTCGCGCTTCAGGTCGCGCATCAGGTCCAAGATCTGGGCCTGCACGGTGACGTCCAGCGCGGTGGTCGGCTCGTCCGCGATCAGCAGGTCGGGCTGGCACAGCAGGGCCATGGCGATCATCACGCGCTGGCGCATGCCGCCCGAGAATTCGTGCGGATACATGCCGATGCGGCGCTTGGCCTCCGGGATGCGGACCAGGTCCAGCATCTCGATCGAGCGCTTCAGCGCCTGGCCCTGGTTCATCCCCTTGTGCTGCACCAGCACCTCGGTCATCTGCCGCGAGATCGGCAGATAGGGGTTCAGCGACGTCATCGGATCCTGGAAGATCATCGACATCTTCGAGCCGCGGAAGCGGTTCAGCTTCGCCGGCGGCAGGCCCAGGATCTCCTGCCCGCGGTACTGGACGCTGCCGGTGGCGCTGCCGTTCGAGGCCAAAAGGCCCATCACCGACATGAACAGCTGGCTCTTGCCCGAGCCGCTCTCGCCGACGACGCCGAGGGTTTCCCCGGCGGCGATGTCGAGCGAGATGCCGTTCACCGCGGCGACCAGGCCGTCGCCGGTCCGGAAGCGGGTGACGAGGTTGCGGATCGCCAGGATGGTCTCGGCCTGGGCGGCGGGGGAGGCCACGGTGCCGGCGCTCGGGGTCGGGGTGGTCACGAGTGTTGCGGTCATTGTGCGTTGGCCTCGGGGCTCAGCGATCGCGCGGGTCGAGGGCGTCGCGCAGCCCGTCGCCGATGAAGTTGAGGCAGAACAGGGTGACGGCCAGGAACACGGCCGGGAACACCAGCATCCACCAGGCGATGGTCATGCTGCGGGCGCCTTCGGAGATCAGCACGCCCCAGCTCGTCATCGGCTCCTGCACCCCGAGGCCGAGGAAGGACAGGAAGCTCTCCAGCAGGATCACCTGCGGCACGGTCAGCGACATGTAGACGATGACGGGGCCGAGCGTGTTCGGGATCACATGCTTGCGGATGATGCCCCAGCTCGACACGCCGCAGGCATGGGCCGCCTCGATGTATTCCTTGCGCTTGATCGACAGGGTCTGGCCCCGGACGATGCGCGCCATGTCGAGCCAGTTCACCGCGCCGATGGCGACGAAGATCAGGAAGATGTGTCGGCCGAAGAACACCATCAGCAGGATGACGAAGAACATGAACGGCAGCGAATACAGCACGTCGACGACGCGCATCATCATGCTGTCGACGCGTCCGCCCAGGAAGCCGGAGGTGGCGCCGTAGGCCACGCCGATGATCAGGCTGACCAGGGTGCCGACGATGCCGACCATCAGCGAGATCTGGCCGCCATAGAGGGTGCGGACCAAGAGGTCGCGGCCGTTGGCCTCGGTGCCGAAATAATGCGCGGCCGTGCCGTCGTCCGCGGCCGCGAAGCTCGGCGGCGCGGTGAAGGCGGTGTAGTCGACCTCGTCCAGCCCCCAGGGCAGGAGATAAGGCCCGACGATGCAGGCGATCGCGATGATCGCGAGCATCGCCACGCTGGCGATGGCCGCCTTGTTGCCGCGCAGGCGCCGCCAGGCGTCCTGCCACAGGCTGCGGCCCTTGATCGGCTGGGCGGCGGGGGGCGGAAGGGTTCCGATGGTGGCGTCGGTCATCGCCGCGTCCTCAATCGTAGCGCACGCGCGGGTCGAGCGCGCCGTACAGCAGGTCGACCATGAGATTGAACAGGATGATCAGCACGGCGAAGAAGATCACCGTGCCCATCACCAGCGTGTAGTCGCGGTTCAGCGAGGCCTGCACGAAATAGCGGCCGATGCCGGGGATGCCGAAGATCTGCTCGATCACGACCGAGCCGGTGATGATGCCGGCGGTGGCGGGGCCGAGATAGGATACGACCGGCAGCAGCCCGGCCTTCAGCGTGTGGCGCACGATGGTGATCCGTTCCGGCAGGCCCTTGGCGCGGGCGGTGCGGATGAAGTTCGAGCGCAGCACCTCGATCATGCTGGCCCGCGTCAGACGCGCGATATAGGCGGTTGGCGGCAGAGACAGCGCGATGATCGGCAGGATGAAGGAGGTCCAGCCGCCGGCAATGCCACCCGCGGGCAGAATCCTCCAGGTCACGGCGAAGATCAGGATCAGCAGCGGCGCGACGACGAAATTCGGGATGGTGATGCCGACCATGGCGATCGCCATGGTGCCGTAGTCGCCGGGCGTGTTCTGCTTCAGCGCGGCGATCGTGCCGAGCAGGATTCCGAAGAAGGCGGCGATCGCGATCGCGATCAGGCCGAGCTGCAGCGAATAGGGGAAGCCCTGATAGATCAGGTCGTTGACCGAATAGTCCTTGTATTTGAACGACGGTCCGAAATCGCCCTGCAGGACATTGCCCATATAGCGGCCGAACTGCATGTAGAGCGGTTCGTCCAGGTGATAGGCCTTCTCCAGGTTCCGCTTGATCTCGACCGGCAGGGGCTTGTCGCCGGCGAAGGGACCGCCGGGCGCCAGCCGGATCATGAAGAACGCGATCGCGATGATCACGAGGATGGTCGGTATGGCGCCGAGGATGCGGCGCACGGCATAGGTCAGCATCGTTTCAAATCCCTGCCCCCGCCGGAATGCCGGACATGTCGTGGGGGTAAAAAGGGCGATGCCCGCCCTCCGGCACGAACCGGGAGGCGGGCATCGTCACGGAACCGGTCTTACCGCTCGACGGAGAGCCAGCGCGACAGGTGGTAGTCCTGCACGTTGTCCTGCCAGCCCTTCACCGCGGGCGAGACGGCATGCTTGGTGGTGTAGAAGTAGATCGGGATGATCGGCAGATCCTGGATCATCATCTTCTCGGCTTCGACCATCAGCTCGCCGCGCTTGGCGAGATCGGTCTCCAGACCGGCCTTCTTCATCAGCTCGTCGAACTTCGGATTATTGTATTCCGAGGTGTTCTGCTCGCCGATGTACTGGGTCTCCAGCTCGAGGAAGTTGTTGGCGTCGTTGTAGTCGCCGATCCAGCCGTGGCGGGCGATGTCAGGGAACTGCTTCTTGTCGCGCGTCTCCTGGAAGGTGCCCCATTCCTGGTTCTGCAGGGTGACGTCGACGCCCAGCGTCTTCTTCCACATCGCGGCGATGGCGACCGCCACCTTCTTGTGGTTCTCGCTGGTGTTGTAGGTGATCTCCAGCTTCAGCGGCTTGTCCGGGCCGTAGCCGGCCTTGGCGAACAGCTCCTTGGCCTGGGCGTCGCGCTCGGCCTGCGTCATCTTCGCCACGTCGGGCTCGAAGCCGGGATAGTTGTCGGTGCCCGGCGGCACGAAGCTGTAGGCCGGCAGCTGGTCGGCCTGGGTCACGTGCTTGATCAGCGTGTCGCGGTCGATCGCCAGATACAGGGCACGGCGTAGGTCGGCGTTGCTCTTCCACGGCTCCTTCGTGAGGTTGTACGCGTAGAAGTAGGTACCGAAATACGGCGTGATGTGGATCTGGTCCGGGATCTCTTTCTTCAGGGTCGGGATCTGCTGGCTCGGCAGCTCATAGGTCATGTCGAGCTCGCCGGCCTTGAAGCGCTGCAGCTCGGCGTCGATGTCCTCGGTCGGGTAGAACATGACCGTGTCGATCTTGACGTTGGCCGCATCCCAGTAGTTCGGGTTCTTGACCACCTTGACGTAGCCCTGCGGCACCGCCTCGGCCAGCATGTAGGCGCCGTTCGAGACCATGTTGCCCGGCTTGACGAAGTCGTCGCCGAACTTCTCGTAATTGGCCTTGCTGATCGGGTGGGTCGAGTGGTGCAGCAGCGACGACACGAAGTACGGGGTCGGCGCCACCAGCTTGACCTCGAGGGTGTGGTCGTCGATCGCCTTGACGCCCATGTCCTCGAGCTTCTTGCCGTTCTTGCCCTCGCGGATGTCGCGGGCGTTGACGACCTGGTCGAGGAAGTAGCCGTAGTCGCTGGCCGTCTTCGGGTCGATCAGCCGGCGCATCGAGAACACCCAATCGTCGGCGGTCACCGGGGTGCCGTCCGACCACTTCGCGTTCTGGCGCAGCTTGAAGGTGTAGGTCAGGCCGTCGTCGGAGAGGGTGTAGCTCTCGGCCTGGCCGGGAACCGGCTCGCCCTTGGCGTCGGCCATCAGAAGGCCTTCGAAGAGGTCCATCTGGATGAAGGATTCAGGCACGCCCGAGGATTTGTGGACATCCAGCGTCTCCGGCTCGGAGCCGTTGCCGCGGTTGAGCACCATCTCGGCCAGGGCCGCGCTCGATACGCTGCCCAGGAGGGCGGCGGCGAGCAGCCCGCGCGCCAGGATTTTGGTGAAGCTGTGCATGTGTTCGCCCCTACTGTTTCCGGTTTCCCGGTCACTGGTTTGTTTGCAAGGCACGCCCCAACAGGCGCGCTCTCGTCCGTCTCCCACCAGCGAGGAGTGATGGCGTGGACGGTATCGTTTCGACCGCATTTGAGCAATCGAATTCGCGGGTCTGCTATGAATCCGGCGCGCGTTTCATGCCTTGCAAAAGTCGCAAACAGGAAAGTGTCGAATCGGCTCGGCGCTTGTTCTTTACTTTCTTCTTGGGCTCATCTGAGCCGCGATTCCGAAACCGGCCGGGTTACGAAACGAAGCGCGAGCAGCAGGGCGAGCAGCAGCAGCGCCCCCGCCTGGTGCATCGCCCCCAGCCAAACGGGCACCTGCGCCAGCAAAGTCGAGATGCCGAGGCCGACCTGGACCGCCACTATCAGCCCGGCCAGGTGGCCCCAGCCGACCACCGGCGTGCGGCTGCAGCGGGCGGCCAGGGACAGCACCACCAGGGACGTGCCGATCGCCAGCCAGCGATGGGTGAACTGCACCAGGGCGGTGTTGTCGAACCAGTTCAGCCAGGCCGGGATGATGCTGAAGGATTCCGGCGGCGGCAGCAGCCGCCCGTCCATCAGCGGGAAGGTGTTGTAGACCTGTCCGGCGTCGAGCCCGGCGACGAAGGCGCCCCAGCACATGGTGACGGCGACGCAGCCGATCGCGATCGAGGCGTGCCGGCGCAGCGACCGCGCCCCGGCGAAGCTTCCCAGCCGCGGCAGCGCCAGCCCGTAGGCGGTCCATAGGATGAGAGCGTAAAGCAGCACGGCCAGGCCGAGATGCGCGGCCAGCCGGTAATGGCTGACCGAGGGCCGGTCAACCAGGCCGCTCATCACCATGAACCAGCCCAGCGCCCCCTGCAGCCCGCCCAGCACAAGGAGGCCGAGCAGGCGCAGCCGCAGGCCGCGGTCCAGCCCGCCGCGCCACCAGAACCAGGCCAGGCCGGCGGCGAAGACCAGGCCGATCAGCCGGCCCCACAGCCGGTGCAGCCATTCCCAGAAGAAGATCTGCTGGAACGCCTCCAGCGACATGCCGGTGTTCTTGTACAGGTATTCCGGCGTCGCCTTGTAGGCGGCGAAGGCATCCTGCCAGGCCTGGTCCGACAGCGGCGGCAGCGCGCCCTTGATCGGCGCCCATTCGACGATCGACAGGCCGCTCTCGGTCAGCCGCGTGACGGCGCCGATCACCGCCATGGCGAAGACCATGGCGGCGCACAGGAACAGCCACCACGCGACCGGGCGGGTGGCTGGGGCGGCGGCAGGGCGCAGGGCCGCGGCGGCGGGGGCGGAGTGCATGAATCGGCTTATCGCGCCGGCCCGCGGCGACGTCAAATCTGCAGTTGTCGCAGGGATAAGAGTGAAGTCAGGGCGTAGGTTGGGTTCGCTCTGGCGAACCCAACGCGGGCTCGGGCGGCGCAATGTTGGGTTCGCGTCCGCGAACCCAACCTGCGTCACACCTGTCCTGACCCTTACCGGATCTTGCCCTTGCGCGGGTCGTAGGGGTGGCGGGCGCCCCAGTCCTCGACGAAGCGCGCCAGCTCCGGGTCGGCCGGGTCGGGCAGGGTGACGGCCAGCCGGACATACTGGTCGCCGCGGCCACTGCCGGTCGGGCTGCGCACGCCCTTGCCCTTGAGCCGCAGCACCGCGCCGCTGTTCGAGCCCTTGGGGATGGTCAGCATCACCGGTCCGACCAGCGTCGGCACCTCCACCCGGCCGCCCAGCACCGCCTCCGGCAGCGACACCGGCAGGGTCATGCGGATGTCGGCGCCGTCGCGCTCCAGCACCGGGTCGGGGATGATCCGGACCTCGATCAGCGCATCGCCGGGAACGCCGCGACCGCCCTTCTCGCCCTGGCCGCGCAGGCGGATGGTCTGGCCGTCGGTCAGGCCGACCGGCAGGGTGACCTTGAGCGACCGGCCGTCGGCCAGCGTCACCGTGGTCTCGCCGCCTTCGGTGGCCAGGCGGAAATCGGCCCGCAGCGTGTAGCTGATGTCGCGGCCTTTGCCGCCGCCCTTGCCGCCGGCCCGGGCGCCGCCCTGGCCGAACATGCCGCGCAAAATGTCGTCGATGTCGCCGGCATCGGTGAAGGCGTCATAATTGTCGTAGCGCTGGTAGCGCGCGCCACCGGCACCCGCGCCGGCCCAGCCGGCACCGCCGCCGGGACGGCGGGCATAGCCGCGCTCGGCGCCGTTGGCGTCGATCTCGCCGGCGTCGAAGCGGCGGCGCTTCTCGGCGTCGCTCAAGAGGTCATAGGCGGTCGACACCGCCTTGAACCGCTCCTCGGCGCGCGCGTCGCCCTGGTTCAGGTCGGGGTGGTGCTTCTTGGCGAGCTTGCGATAGGCCCGCCGGATCTCGTCCTCGCTGGCGGTGCGGGCCACGCCCAGCACGGCATACGGGTCATCCATGGCTCGGATCTCGGGAGATAAGTCTTTGATCCGAAGACATGATGTCGTGCCGACCCGGTTTCAACGCTGCCCCTCGCCCCTGCGGGTCTCAATTTGCGGTTGCGTCGCCGTCCTGGAAGCGCCGGCGCCAGTCCGCCAGCTGATGCGTGATGTCCAGCGCCGCGGCCAGCGCCGCCCGGCCCTCCGGCCCGCTGACCACCGGCGGGCGGCCGTTGCCGACGCTGTCGAGGAAGCTCTGGATCTCCAGCTTCAGCGGGTCGCCGGTCTCGAACTGCTGCTCCTCCTGGTACAGCTCCGGCTGGCCGTCGCGGCCGCGGGTCTTGCGGATGAAGGTCAGCTTGGCCTCGCTCAGGTCGACCATGATGTAGCCGTCCTGCTGGAAGATCCGCATGGTGCGGTGGCGTTTCCAACTGACCCGGCTGGCCGTCACCGTCGCGGTGCAGCCATTGGCGAATTGCAGCCGGGCGTTGACGATGTCGTCGGCCTCGCTCAGCACCGGCGCGCCGACGGCGTCGATCCGCTCGACCGGCGATCCCACGATCTTCAGCACCAGGTCGATGTCGTGGATCATCATGTCGAGCACGACGTTGACGTCGGTGCCGCGCGGCTTGAAGGCGGAGATGCGCTGGCATTCGATGTAGCGCGGCCGGTCCAGGATCTTGGCCAGGCCCTGCACCACCGGGTTGAACCGCTCGAGATGGCCGACCTGCAGCACCAGCTTGCGGTCGGCGGCCAGGCGGCTCAGCGCGTCGGCCTCCTCCAGCGTGTTGCTGATCGGCTTCTCGATCAGCACGTGGATGCCCGCCTCCAGGCAGGTGCGCGCGGTGTCGAAATGGGCGTTGGTGGGCACCGCGACGCTGACCGCGTCGACCTGGCCGATCAACTCGGACAGGTCGGTCACCGCCCGGACGCCGAGCTTGGTCG
Source organism: Inquilinus sp. OTU3971 (assembly GCF_038440215.1). Lineage (NCBI taxonomy): Bacteria > Pseudomonadati > Pseudomonadota > Alphaproteobacteria > Rhodospirillales > Rhodospirillaceae > Inquilinus > Inquilinus sp. OTU3971. The sequence continues at coordinate 60,964 of NZ_JASATH010000019.1, forward strand.
CCAGCGCCCCGGCCCGACCGGGGTCGGTGTCGCAGACCGCGACCAGCTCGGCCTCGGGCAATTCCGCATGCTTGGCGGCGTGCAGGCTGCCGAAATAGCCCGCCCCGATCACCGCGGTCCGGGTCCGCTTCATGTCGTCTCCACGCTCGTCAGCAACACTGCTCCGCCTTCCTAACGCTGTTGCCTACGCTTTGACCAGCGGTGATACGCTTCCGCTTGACGGGCGCGCCGCTCGGGGCGAGGAATACGTCCGACTTAACAGACGGGTTCAGGACATGGCTGGCAGGCTGGCGGGCAAGACGGCGGTGCTGACCGCGGCGGGGCAGGGGATCGGCCGGGCGGTGGCACTGGCCTTCGCCCGCGAAGGCGCGGTGGTGTACGCCACCGACATCAACCAAGCCGCGCTCGACGCGCTGGCGGCCGAGGCGCCGGGCATCAAGGTCACCCGGCTCGACGTGCTCGACCACGGCGCGATCAAGGCCTATGCGGCCGAGCGCGGCGCCGTCGACGTGCTGTTCAACTGCGCCGGCTTCGTCCATGCCGGCACCATCCTGGACTGCGAGGAGAAGGACTACGACTTCTCCTTCGACCTCAATGTCCGCTCGGCCTACCACATGTGCCGGGCCTTCCTGCCCGCGATGATCGCGGCCGGCGGCGGCACCATCGTCAGCGTCGCCTCGGTCTGCTCCTCGATCAAGGGCCTGCCGAACCGTTTCATCTACGGCGCCACCAAGGCGGCGCTGCTGGGGCTGACCAAGTCGATCGCCGCCGATTTCGTCGGCCAGGGCATCCGCTGCAACGCCATCTGCCCGGGCACGGTGGAGACGCCGAGCCTGCATGACCGCATGGCGGCGCAGGGCGATGTCGAGAAGGCACGCGCCGCCTTCGTGGCGCGGCAGCCGATGGGCCGCCTCGGCACCGCCGAGGAGATCGCGTCGCTGGCCGTGTACCTGGCCTCGGACGAGGCCTCCTACCTCACCGGCCAGGCCATCAACGTCGACGGCGGCATCACCATCTGACCGCGGCTCCGAGCCGCCCAACACCCGCGTTCCTAGGGAGAGAACACCGATGAAGCTGCTGCGCTACGGCCCCGTGGGGCAGGAGAAGCCGGGCCTGCTCGACGCCGAAGGCCGGATCCGCGACCTGTCCGGCGTGGTCCCCGACATCGCCGGCGACGCGCTGACCCCGGCCGGCATCGCCAAGCTCAAGGGCATCGACCCGTCCTCGCTGCCGGTCGTCTCCGGCAATCCGCGGCTCGGCGCCTGCGTCGCCGGCACCGGCAAGTTCATCTGCATCGGCCTGAACTACTCCGACCATGCGGCCGAGACCGGCGCCACCGTGCCGCCGGAGCCGATCATCTTCATGAAGGCCACCAGCGCCATCGTCGGCCCGAATGACGATGTCGAGATCCCGCGCGCCAGCGAGAAGACCGACTGGGAGGTCGAGCTCGGCATCGTCATCGGCAAGCCGGCGAAATATGTGTCGGAGGCCGACGCGATGAGCCATGTCGCCGGCTTCTGCGTCATCAACGACGTCTCCGAGCGCGCCTTCCAGACCGAGCGCCACGGCCAATGGACCAAGGGCAAGAGCTGCGACACCTTCGGCCCGACCGGCCCGTGGCTGGTGACGCCGGACGAGGTCGGCGACTACGACAACCTGCACATGTGGCTGGAGGTCGACGGCCACCGCTACCAGAACGGCTCGACCAAGACGATGGTCTACAAGACGCCGTTCCTGGTCAGCTATCTCAGCCAGTTCATGGGCCTGCGCACCGGCGACATCATCTCCACCGGCACCCCGCCGGGCGTCGGCATGGGGCAGAAGCCGCCGAAGTACCTGAAGGCCGGCCAGACCATCCGCCTCGGCATCGAGAAGCTGGGCGAGCAGGCGCAGAAGACCGTCCAGGCCTGACGGCCAGTCTCCGGATGACACGGGCGCCATCATGCCCGTGTCATCCGCCGCATTAATTTGCGTTAAATCGACTTGCCGGCCGCGACGGCGGCACACCATCTCTTCGTGTAGGACAAGAGACACGCCGGCTTCGGCGTGCCGCGTTCAGCAGAGATGGTGTTCACCATGTTCAAGGTGTTCCACGTCACCCCGCGCCGTGCCGCGGTCTTCGCCGCCCTCGGTGCCGCGCTGGCCCTGCCGCTGATGGTATCCACCCCGGCCGAGGCCTGGTGGCGCGGCGGTGGGTGGGGCGGCGGATGGCATGGCGGCTGGCATTCCGGAGTCAGCATCGGCATTGGCCTGCCGCTCTATGCGCCGCCGCCGGTCTATTACGCGCCGCCGCCCCCGGTCTATTACGGGCCGCCGCCGGTCTATTATGCGCCGCCGCCGCGCGTGGTCTACGCCGCGCCGCCGGCCCGGGCCTGGGTGCCCGGCTTCTGGAGCCGGGGGGTCTGGATCGAGGGCCACTGGCGCTGAGCCTGGGCTTCTCAGCGCCGTCTGTGCCCTAGGTCACAGCGCCGCCGCGCCGACTTCGCCATAGTTGCAACTGCGCCCCGGCCGGATGGTCCGGCCGGGGCGCTGCGCTGCTTCAAGCGCGGAGTTGGAACATGAGCATCATCGGAATGACCGGCTTGGAGCCGGACGATTCGGTGGCGCAGAGCGAAGGATGGGTGAGGACTGGGGCAGAGAGCCGGTCCGCCCAGGTGTCCTGGTCCGAGGTCGCGGTCGCCTGGGTGGCCGTACCCGTCGTGCTCAGCGCCATCACGGCGATCATCGCCCTGTTG
>NZ_JASATH010000020.1:0-63432 GCF_038440215.1 Inquilinus sp. OTU3971
GTTTTTTCCCCTGGGGGGGGGGGCGCGCCCCCACACCCCTCCCCTGCCCCCCTCCCGCAAGGGGAGGGGGGACTAAAAGAGGAGCGGCTCAGCTATTCGGAAAGGCCTCTCCTCCCCGGTCAAGCCCGGGGAGGAGAGGCTACGCCCGGTGCGGCCAGCGTGATCTGACCCATCGGCTCCGCCCGCGGTCAGCCGCCGGCACCGCTTCTCGCGGCGACGGGCGGCGGCTCGGCCGGTCCACCGGCGCGCAGGCGGTGCAGCATGCGCTTGCGGCGCGGATCGGGGCTCGGCACGGCGGAGATCAGGCGCTGGGTGTAGGGCTCGCGCGGGCGGGTGCAGATCTGCTCGGCGTCGCCGGTCTCCACGATCCGGCCCTTGTGCATGACGATCACCCGGTCGCAGAAGTACCGGACCACCGAGATGTCGTGCGAGACGAACAGGAAGCTGAGGCCCAGCCGGGCCCGCAGCTCCAGCAGCAGGTCGAGGATCTGGCTGCGGATCGACACGTCGAGGGCCGAGGTCGCCTCGTCGGCGATGATGACGCGCGGGTCGAGCGCCAAGGCCCGGGCGATGCCGATGCGCTGGCGCTGGCCGCCGGAGAAGGCGTGCGGGTGCCGCTCCATCGCCTGCGGGTCGAGCCCGACCAGCGCCATCAGTTCGACAACCTTCGCCTCCAGCGCCTGGCCCTGCGCCAGGCCGTTGACCTTCAACGGGTCGCCGATGATGTCCTTCACCGTCATCCGCGGGTTGAGCGAGGAGAACGGGTCCTGGAACACCAGCCGGACCTCGCGGTGGAAGCGGCGCAGCTCGCGCTTGCCCAGGCCCGTCACCTCGACCTCCCGCCCCTCGCGGTCGCGATAGGTGACGGTGCCCGCGGTCGGCTCGACGATGCGCAGCACCAGGCGGCCGAGCGTGGTCTTGCCGGAGCCGCTCTCGCCGACGATGCCGAGGCTTTCGCCGGGATGGAGGTCGAAGCTGGCGTCGTCGACGGCGTGCAGGGCATAGCGGCCGCTGCCGGGAAGCCAGCGGCGGGCGTCGCCATAGACCTTGCCCAGGCCGCGGACGGACAGGATCGGCGCCTCCGCGGCCGCGGCCCCTGCCCGCCTCGCCCCGCCCGCCTCGAGCTTCGCGGTCGAGGCCAGCAGGCGGCGGGTGTAGGGGTGCTGCGGCCGGTGGAAGATGTCGTCGACCGGGCCCTGCTCGACGATCCGGCCGAAGCGCATCACCGCCACGTCGTCGGCGACCTCGGCCACCACGCCGATGTCGTGGGTGATCAGCAGCATGGCCATGCCACGGTCGACCTGCAGCCGCTTGATCAGGTCGAGGATCTCGGCCTGGGTGGTGACGTCCAGCGCCGTGGTCGGCTCGTCGGCGATCAGGATGTCCGGGTCGCAGGCCAGCGCCATGGCGATCATCGCCCGCTGCCGCATGCCGCCGGAGAACTCGAAGGTGTAGCGGTCCGCCATCCGCTCCGGGTCCGGGATCTCGACCTGGCGCAGCAGCTCGATCGCCCGCTGCCTGGCCTGGCGCCGGTCCAGCGCCGTGTGCAGGCGGATCGCCTCGACGATCTGCGAGCCGATGCTGTGCACCGGCGACAGCGAGCTCATCGGCTCCTGGAAGATCAGGCCGATGCGGCGGCCGCGGATGGCCCGGATGTCGCGGCCGCGCGGGTCCAGCGCCGCCACGTCGATCTCGCGCCCCTCGGTCCGCAGCAGGATGCGGCCGCCGATGATCCGGCCCGCCCTGTCGACGATGCGCAGCAGGGCGCGGGCGGTGACGCTCTTGCCCGAGCCGCTCTCGCCCACCAGGCACAGCGTCCGGCCGCGGCGGAGGTCGAAGCTGACATTGCGGACCGCGTGCAGGATGTGGGTGCGCAGGTGGAAGTCGAGCGACAGGTCGCGGACCGACAGCGCCACGTCGTGGGGTGCGTCCATCGCCTCAGCTCTCATACGGGTCGGCGGCGTCGCGCAGCCCGTCGCCGAAGAAGTTGAAGGCGAGGACGGCGACCACGACCGCGAGGCCGGGCCAGAACAGGAGCCAGGGGGCGGTCGCGACGGTGCGGATGCTCTGCGCGTCCTGCAGCAGCACGCCCCAGCTGACCACCGGCGGCTTCAGCCCGATGCCGAGGAAGGACAGCGAGGTCTCGGCCACGATCATGGTCGGCACGGCGAGGGTGACCACGGCCAGGATGTGGCTGGTCAGCGACGGCAGGATGTGGCGGAAGATCAGCCGCCGCTCGCCCGACCCATCGAGCCGGGCGGCGGTGACGAAATCCTCGCCGCGCAGGGCCAGGAACCGGCCGCGCACCTCGCGCGCCAGCCCGGTCCAGCCGAGCAGCGACACGATCACGGTGATGACGAAGTAAACCTGCAGCGGCGACCAGCTGAGCGGGATCGCGGCGGCCAGGCCGAGCCAGAGCGGGATGGTCGGCATGGCGCTGACCACCTCGATCAACCGCTGGATCAGCATGTCGACCCAGCCGCCGTAGAAGCCGGAGACCGCGCCCAGCGTGACGCCGAGGATCAGCGAGAGCGCGACGCCGACCAGGCCGATCGACATCGAGATTCGGGTGCCATGGACCAGCCGCGAAAACAGGTCGCGGCCGAGCCGGTCGGCACCCAGCAGGTACATCGGGTCGTTCGGGTTGAGCGGCCCGATCAGGTGCCGGTCGAGCGGGATCAGCCCCCACAGCTTGTAGGGCCGGCCTTTGACGAAGAAGCCGACCGGCACGACCTTGCTGTCGTCGACCACGAAGGTGCGGCGCAGCGCCTGCGGGTCGATCTCGATCTTGTGGCCCTTGACGTGCAGCTTGAACTCCCAGCCGCCATCCGGCGTGTCCACGAACAGGCTGAGGCCCTGCGGCGGAGCGTAGGTGTATTGCGGCCGTGAGAGGTCCGGGCTGGAGGGGGCGAGGAATTCGGCGAAGGCGCCGACGAGGTAGAGCAGCAGCACCACGACAGCCGCCGCCATCGCCACCTTCTGGCGCAGCAGCTTGCCCAGCATCAGCCGCCAGGGGCCGACCGCCGCCGCCGTCGCGGCGCCGCGGCCGGGCTTGAGCGGGCTGATCGCCGGGCCTTCGGTGTCCAGCTCCGTCCGGGCCAGGTCCTGCATGGTCATGGCGCGGCCCTCAGTTGAACCGGATGCGGGGGTCGAGCAGCGCCAGCAGCAGATCGGAGACCAGCATGCCGACCAGGGTGAGCGCGCTGAGCAGCAGGATGAAGCTGCCGGCCAGATACATGTCCTGCGACACCAGCGCCCGCAGCAGCAGCGGCCCTGCGGTCGGCAGGTTCAGCACGATCGCGGTGATGGTGACGCCCGAGACCAGGTGCGGCAGCACCCAGCCGATTGCCGAGATGAACGGGTTCAGCGCGATCCGCACCGGGTAGCGCAGCACCAGCCGGTGCTCCGGCAGGCCCTTGGCCCGGGCGGTGACGACATAGGGCTTGTTCAGCTCGTCGGTCAGGTTGGCGCGCAGGATGCGGATCAGCGCCGCGGTCCCGGAGGTGCCGATGACCACGACCGGGATCCAGAGATGGGCCAGCAGGTCCCAGGCCTTGCCCCAGCTCCACGGCGCGTCGGCGTATTCCGGCGAATACAGGCCGCCGACGCTCTGCCCGAGATAGCGGTAGCAGAGATACATCAGCGTCAGGGCGAAGATGAAGTTCGGGATCGCCAGGCCGAGGAAGCCGAGGAAGGTGAAGACGTGGTCGCCCACCGAATGCCGGCGGACCGCGGAATAGATCCCGATCGGCAGCGACACCGCCCAGACGAAGACCAGGCTCAGCACCGAGATCGCCAGGGTCGACCCCATGCGGTCCCAGATCAGCCCGGCGACCGGCTGGTTCCAGTCGAAGGAATAGCCGAAATCGCCGCGGAACAGGATGCCGGACATCCATTTCCAGTACTGGACGTAGAAGGGCTGGTCGAAGCCGTATTGCGCCCGCAGCCGCTCGATCTGCGCCGGGTCGATCGGCTGGCCGTTGTCGGACCAGGAGGACAGGAGCGAGGTCAGGTAGTCGCCCGGCGGCAGCTGGATGATCAGGAACGAGATCAGCGACATGCCGAACAGCGTCGGCACCATGGCGAGTATGCGCTTGAGGATGTAGCCGAGCATCCGTCTCCTCCGTCGGCGCCTTCCTTGAGGCGTAGGTTGGGTTCGCCGATGGGCGAACCCAACAGGACTCCGGCGTCACGCTGCTGGGTTCGCGGTCGCGAACCCAATCTACGAGGTCATCTCCACGTCACATGGACGACCTCCAGCCGGTCGATCGACGGCACCTCGATCACGACCCGGCCGTCCTGCGGCGTCGCCGGCACCTGACGTCCGGCGACCAGCAGCGCCGCCCTGGCCACCGACCGGCCCGGCGGCATGGCGATCGAGACGCGCTGCGGGCCCAGCGGCAGCACCTCGCGCACCGGCCCCTTCAGCATCATCGGGTTGGTCAGGTTGACGATGGTCAGCGCCAGGCCGGAGGCGTCCTCGCGCAGGGCGAGATCGACCACGCCGGGGCCGTCGATGGTGACCTGCGGCGCCGCGCCCAGGGCCCAGCGCACAGCGTTGCCGATCAGCCGGGAATGGTCGGGTGCCAGCACCTCCCAGAAGATCTCGCCGATGTTCCAGGGGATGTAGACCGACCGGCCGCCCGACCCGGTCTCGCGCGCCACCACGGCGGCGCCCTGCGGCGCCTCGCGGGGATAGACCTCCTCCATCGGCAGGTCCGGGAAGTCCGGGACGTAGAGGAAGGGCTGTTCGGCACCGTCAGCCGGTGCGACATGGATCAGCCTTGTGCCGCCGATGATGCGCGCGGCGCCGTCATAGCCGGCATTGACCGGGTGCCGGCCGTTGAGGGCGACATAGCCGTTCTTGACGATGCCGCGCGGGCCGGATTGCAGCGTCACGCCCAGCACGTCGGCCAGGCCGAACTCCGGCCGCATCGCGCCGGTCTCAGTCCGCAGCGAGGTCTCATAGGCGGCGACGATGCTGCCGCCGCGCCCGACATAGGCGCGGATCGCCTCGCATTGCGCGTCGGACAGGCAGGAGACGTTGGCGAGGACCAGCAGCTTGAACCGGTCGAGCGCCTCGGCCGTCATCACCTGGTCGGACAGCAGCTCGAAGGGCAGCCGGGCCTCGACCAGCGCGTGGTAGAAGCCGAGGTCGTGGCGCTCGGCCTCGTGGCGCTTCTCCGGCGCCCAGTGCCGCAGCGTGGTCGACGGGTCGATCACCGCGATCTCCGCCGCCGGCCGCATCGGCGCCAGCACCGGCTCCAGCGCGGCATGGACCGCGAAGGCATCCGCCACCGGCTCGACCCAGCGGATGTCGGAGACGACGCCGTTGAACTTGGTGAACCAGGGATGGATGCCGTGCGCGGCGCCGTCATTGATCCACAGCACGATCTCCTCGCCCGAGGTCACGGCGTCCTTCCAGCGATACTCCTCCTCCGGCCCGATCGAGGTGATCATCTGCACCGGGCGGTCCGGGAAGGTGGCGCGGATGCGCTTGCCGTTGCGCCCGGCCGACCAGCCGACCTCGACCCCGCGCCGGCCCTGATGGTCGACCACCAGGAACGGGCAGTGCTTCTGGATCACCGACAGGTCGAACTCCATCAGCGAGGAGCCGCTCATGTTCGGGATGAAGCTGGCATGCGGCCGGATCGCCTTCACCGCGTCGTCCCACTGCGCCACCACGGCGGTCAGCACCTTGCGGCGCCAGGCCGCCCAGGCCTGCCAGACCGGGTCGTTGGCGTCCGGCTGCAGCGGCAGGTCGTGGCCCGAGTCCGCCTTGAACCGGGTGCGGCAGCTGTCGCAGTAACAGACGCCGTGGCCCTGCCAGCGATTGGCGAAGATCGCGTCGATGTCGTAGTTGCGGGTGATCTCCTCGACCACCTGGGGCATGAACCTGCTGTTGTAGTCGCCATAGGCGCAGGTCACCCAGACATCGGGATAGGCCCAGTGCCGCCGCGGGCGGCCCTCCTTGTCGACCGCGATCCATTCCGGATGGGCGTCGGCCGCGTCCTGGTGGATGGCATGCGGGTCGACCCGGGCCATGACATGCATGCCGAGCGACCGGGCGCCGGCGACCAGCGTGCCGAACGGATCGGTCTCGCCGATGAAGCGGCTGACATAGTGCAGCGGCACCTGGCTCGGGTAATAGGCGATGTAGCCGCCGGCCGAGAGGCAGGTGGCGTTCGACAGGGTGCGGCGGAACAGGTCGATCCAGACCTCCGGGTCGAACCGGACCGGGTCGTCCTCGGCCAGGGTCAGCTGGGTCCAGCGGGTGGCGGTCCGGTACCAGTCGGGCGTGCGGAGCGCGGTCGGCTGCGAGGTGTCGGGCATCGTGTCCATCGGCTCGGTCGTGGCAGGGCGGGAGTCGGGATCAGGCCTTGAAGTACTGCTCCGGCCGGGTCGGGCCGGGCGTCGGCCAGCCGAAGGAGTTCGGCATGGTCTTCGTGACGTTCACCATGGCGTTGCGGACGACGCCGTAGCCGTCGGCCGGCAGGGTCACGCCGAAGGTGTAGAAGGCGTCGGCGCAGAGCTCGAGCACCTGCCGCATCAGCTCGTTCTGCTTGGCGGGGTCGGCCGTGGCCTTGAGCTGGTCGTAGAGCTCGAACTGCTTCTTGGTGACCTCCGGCGGCTCGATCGCGTCCGGGTTGGTGCGGTCGCGGTACCAGAGCTGCCAGCCCTTGGCGTAGAAGGATTCGGTCGTGTAGGGCAGGAAGTAGCGGGGGTCGAGCATCGCCGGGATGCCGGAATTGCCGCCGAATTTGTGGGCGGTGCCGTCGAATTCCCGCCCCTGCCGCACCCGCGTCTCCCACAGCGACCGGTCCATCGGCTTCATCTGCACGTCGATGCCGACCGCCTGGAACATCGGGATGGCAAGCTGGAAGATGTCGAGGAAGGTGGTCCGCGACTGGTCGATCTCGAAGATGATCGACACCCGCCGGCCCTGGCTGTCGAGGCGATAGCCGTCGCCGTCCTTGTCGGGGAGGATCTTGTCCAGCGCCGCATTGGCGCCGTCCGGATCATAGGCCGTGTACTGCGTCGCCAGCCGCTCGACATAGAGCGGGTCGCCCTTCTCGATCGAGGGCTGGGCCGGCGCGCCCTGGCCGATGAAGACGGTGTCGATCAGTGCCTGCCGGTCCAGCGCCATCGACAGCGCCGCCCGGAAATCCTTGTTCTGGAACAGGGCGCGCTTGACCTCGTCCGGATGGTTGAGGTTGAGCATGAAGACCATCTCGTTGGCCTCGGTCGAGGTCAGCGTGTAGAAGCCGTAGCCGCCCTTCTCCCGGCCGTCGAACAGCACCGCCTTGTTGGCCGGCGTGGCGATGTACTGGTCCATCATGTCGATCTCGCCCTGCAGCACCTTCAGCAGCAGGACCTGCGGGTCGGCCACCATCTGGTAGACGATGCGGTCGAAATAGGGCAGCTGCTGCCCGGCGGTGTCGACCTTCCAGTAATACGGGTTGCGCTCGGCGATTGCCCGCTCGGTGCTTTCCCCCGGCGCGACCGTCAGCTTCCAGGCCGTGAGGGTCGGGCGCTTCGAGTTCTGGAAATAGTCGTTGTCGCTGGCGAAGCCGGCCTCGAACTGGAACAGCGGGATCCAGCTCTCGAAGCCGCGGGACTTCGCCAGCTCATTGGCCTGCGGGTTGTGCTTGAGGTGGAACTGCTGCAGGTAGTGCTTCGGCGCCTTGCAGGTCTGGTCGGAATTGGCCCAGGCGATCTGCAGTGGGAACAGGCCGCTCGGCCGGTCGAAGATCACCTTGAAGGTCTGCGCGTCCACCACCTCCAGCCGGGCCGGCTTGCCGCCGGACTTCCAGTGGTCCTGGCCGATGAAGGCGACCTCCTTGTTCAGCAGGATGTCCTCGTACCAGAAGCGGATGTCCTCGGTGGTGAAGGGGTGGCCGTCCGACCATTTCATCCCCTTGCGCAGCCGGACCGTGAACTCCCTGGCATCCGGGCTGGCCTGGAAATCCTCGGCGACGTTCAGCGTCACCCCCGACCAGTCCGGCGTGTAGCGCAGCAGCGGCTCATAGCCCTGGTAGCGGACCAGCATCGACAGCGACCCGCCGCCGACCAGCGCATGGGACCAGTCGCCGCCATGGGTGCCGACGCGGTCGACCGGCGTGACCACCAGCGGGTTCTCCGGCAGCCGGTCCTTCAGCGGCGGCAGGTCGCCCTTGTCGACCAGCGCCTGCAGCACGGCGGCTTCCTTGGCATCCCCGGCGAAGGCGCGGACCGGCAGCACCGGGATGGCGATCGCGGCGGAGCCGGCCGCGAGAAAGGCACGACGGCTCAGCGCCGCCTTCAGCTCTTCCCTCATGGTTTCCTCCCAGCCAGTGAGGCTAACGCATTAGCTCTTGCTTTGGCTAACAGCAGCGTTGCAGTATGGATTTGTTAGGTAAAGCGTTATGTTCGATCTTTGTCGGATGACGGATGGCGATGGGTGCTGAGCGACGAGGCGGCCGGGTGACGCTGCAGCAGATCGCCGACCGCGTCGGCGTGTCGAAATTCGCCGTGTCGCGCTCGCTCTCGGGCAAGGACGGCGTCAGCGAGGCCACGCGCCTCAGGGTCGAGGAGGCCGCCGCGGCGCTCGGCTATTCCGGCGCCCAGGCCGGCCCGCGCGACATCGGCGTGGTCTGCTACGACATGGACCTGGTCAACAGCGAGCTGCGGATGATGGTCCAGAACGGCGTGCAGCGGGAGGCGCACCGGCTGGGCTATCCCCTGCGGCTGCAATGGACCCACTCCCCCGACCATGTCGCCTCGATCGCGAAGCTGAGCGCCGGGCTGCTGCTGATCGGGCCGCATGACCGGCAGACCATCGAGCTGGTCGAGGCCATGCGTATCCCGGTCGTGCGCATGGGCTGGATCTCCCCGCTCGAGCCGGTCGACCAGGTGACGGGCACCGACCACGAGGCCGGCCAGGCGGTCGGGCAGTACCTGCTGCAGCTCGGCCATCGCGTGATCGCGTTCGTCTACGGCGCCACCGCCTATCGCGGGCGGATCGAGCGCTATCACGGCATCCGCGAGGTCACCGAGGTCGAGCCGGGCGCGTCGCTGCACCAGATGTGGTTCGAGGAGAACACCGGCTTCGCCGACGCGCTGCGCGCGCTGCAGGCCGAGGGCGTCCACCCCACCGCCTTCTTCTGCCCGCATGACGGGCTGGCGGTGACGGTGGTGTCGGAGCTGCTGAGGCTCGGCTACCGCATCCCCGAGGATGTCTCGGTGATCGGCTTCGGCGACTTCGTGGCGGCGACGCAGATCTCGCCGCAGCTGACCACCGTCCGGGTCCATGGCGCCGAGATGGGTGCGGCCGCCTTCCGCCTGCTGATCGAACGGATCAAGCAGGGACGGCCGCCCTATGAGCCGCCGCAGCGCATCCAGATCGCCTCGAAGATCGTCGAACGGCGGTCCTCGGGCCCCTGCCCGCCGGCCGGACCGCGCCGGAGGGGCTGATCGCCGGCGCGCAGCGGCGCCTCGACGACAGGATGATCCTCGGCGCTCACGTCAGCCCCTCGGCCTCGGGTGACCGCGCAGCGTGCTTGGCCGCGTATTTGTGGAGTCCGATCTTGATGGCGACCAGCACGGGCGCGGCGAACACGAACAGCAGGGCGACGGCATTGAACGCCGTGTCGAAGGCGATCACGGTGGACTGGCCTGTGACGACCCTGCCCAGCAGGGCCGTGGCAGCCCGGCCGGCAGCCGCGGCGTCCATCCCTCTCGCCGCGAGCATGGCGGTCGTCGTCGTCAGCCTTTCGCCGACGGCGGGGATTCCGGCTGTGATGTTGGCGCCCAGGACCGCGGCATTGGACACGACGTTGTGGTCGATCAGCGTCTGGAGCCCGGCGACTCCGATGAGGCCCCCGAGTTGGCGGCCCGCATTGAAGAGGCCGATGCCGGAGACGAGGTGCCCGCTGTCCAGCTGGCCGAAGGCGATCAAGGTGATCGACAGGAACAGGAAGCCGAGGCCGAGGCCGCGCAACAGGATGGCGGCCATCATGTCGTCCGCGCCGCTTTCGCTGGTCGAGCCGGACAGCATCCACATCGCCACCATGATCATCAGGATGCCGAAGGGCACAGTGGCGACCGGAGGAAGGTGCCGGGCCTGCATCAGGAAGGCGGCGACCAGGAGCGAGCCGATGAACAACGCGCCGCTCGGCAGCAGCAGCAGGCCGGCGTCGGTCGGCCTGAACGCGAGGACCGAGACGGCGAAGGAGGGAATCAGGTACGCGCTGCCGAACAAGGCGGCACCGGCGACGAAGCTGACGATGAAGGCGAAGGCAAAATCGTCCGATCTGAACAAGGTGAAGTCGAGCAGGCCCTGGCCTCCGGCCAGCACCTGCTGGCCGAGAAATGTCAGCAGGCCGGCTGTACCGATCACCGTCAGCCACAGGATGCGGGGCTCCTCGAACCAGTCCCATCGGCTGCCCTGGCTGAGGACGTAGGTGAAGCAGAACAGCGTGACGGAGATCAGCGAGAACCCGATCCAATCGAACCGACGGTGCGGAGTCCTGGCGGGCCATGGGCCGTCCCCGATCAGCAGGAGCCCGGCAGCCGCCAGGGCCACCGGGCCCACGCTGAAGAAGATCCAGGTCCAGGACTGGCTGTCGAGCAGCCAGCCTTGCAGGGCCGGGGCGATCGTTGCGGCAGCGACGACGGCCCCTATCGCGAACAGGGCCTGCAGGATCGGCTGGTGGGATCGCGGATAGGCGAGGAAGATGATGGCCTGGCCCCCGACGAGCAAAGTGCCGCCGGAGAAGCCCTGGATGATTCGGAGCGCGACCAGCAAGTCTAGCCGAGCCGTGATCGCGGCAATGCCGCATGCCGTGCCCATGACCAGGATCGCGCCGATGATCAGGCTGCGCGGATTGACACGGCTCAGCAGCGCGGAGGCGGCCATGAACCCGATCAGCTTGAAGGCGGTGTATCCGACGTCCAGCCAGGCGAACTCATCCGGCGTTGCATAGGTGTCGCCGATGATGTCACCGCGCCCGAGCGACAGGACGGTGCTGGCGATCGCCTCCGTCAGCATGGCCAGCACGATGCCCACGACAAGAAGGGCTCCTGCCGCAGATCTGTCGCGGGTCCGCGTGGTGGCGACGGCCGTGGTCACGGGCCGCGTCCAAGATCGACCTCGACGCGCGCGGACAGGCCGGGCACGAGGCGGCCGGGCAAGGGATTGCCGGCGAACCGGATCTTCACCGGAACGCGCTGGACGACGCGGACGAAGTTCCCGGTCGCATTGTCGGTTGGGAGCAGGCTGAAGGCGGACCCGCTGCCGGGCGCAAAGCTGTCGACCACGCCTTCGAGCGCCTCGTCCGGGTAGCCGTCGATGGTGATGCGGACGGGCTGACCGGGCCGGATATGCTCGAGCTGGGTTTCCTTGAAATTGGCGACGACCCAGACGTCGTCGACCGGCACGATATCGAGCAAGGCTGAGCCCGGCGCGACGAGCCGGCCGACGCGGACTTGGCGGTTGCCGATGACGCCGTCGACCGGCGCACGGACCACGGTATGGTTGAGATCGATCTGGGCGAGATCGCGCGCGGCTTGCGCCTGGGCCACGGCGGCAACGGCAGCGTCGCGCTGGGTGGCAAGGACGGCGATCTGCTGCTGCTGAGCGTCCACGGTTGCCGACGCAGCGGACACGTCCGCCTCGGCCTTCGATTTCGCCGCGTCACTTTCATCGACCTGGGCCTGGCTCACGGCGCTGCCACGGATCAGTTCGCGGCGGCGGTTGGCCTCCCTCGTCGCGCGGTTCAGCTCGGCCATGGCCGAGCGGCCTTGCGCTTCAGCCTGCCGGATGACGGCCTGCTGATGCTGGGTCTCCGCATCGACATTGGCGAGGCGGGCCTGGGCGGCCGCGACATTGGCCACGGCCTGCGCCAGCCGCGCGCGGTAGTCCCGATCGTCGATCCGGAACAGGACGTCACCCGTCCGGACGGCCTGGTTGTCCTCGACGTCGACCGCCGTGACGTAGCCCGCGACCTTCGGGGCGAGCGAGGTGACGTCCCCGCGGATATAGGCGTTGTCGGTCGACGTCTCGCCGATCGAACGAGCCCAGGCCCATCCCGCGGTCACGACCACCACGGCGCCAAGGCACAGCAGCAGGCCGAGCATCTTTGTCTTGGTGAGCTGTGCCATGACGACCTCCTGCCTAAGTGCCATCCAGCCGCCGTCGACCGACACGCTGGTGCCGATGATCTGGTCGGCCGCGGCGGGTTCATCTCTCGCGATCGAGGCACCAGGCGCCGTCTCGGCCGAGGGATGTCGTCCCTCATGTCGCGGCCAGCGCCTGGAAACGAGAGGAAGGATGGTGGATCTCGGGGGGCCTCCACCATTGTGCCGGCCGCTAGTCCGGCACACCGAAGGATGGGACACCCTGTCCCTTGGCACAGGTCGGCTCGCCGAAGCCCTCCCGGTGCGGCCATCGCGTGATCGTCTTCGTCCACGGCACCGCCGGCTATCGTGGGCGGGCGGAGCGCTACCACGGCATCCGCGAGGTCACCGAGATCGAGCCGGACGCGTCGCTGCACCAGATGGTTCGAGGAGAACAGCGGCTTCGCCGACGCGCTGCGGGCCGAGGGGGTGGACGACTATGTCGGCAAGCCGGTGCAGCTGGCCCGGCTGCAGGAGGTGCTGCAGCGCTGGATGCCGGCGGCCGGATCCGAGACCCCTGCTCCGGCGGAGACGGCAGCCGTCGTCGACCCGAAGGCCCTGGTCGGCCTGTTCGGCGACGACACCCGGACCATCGCCACGATGCTGGCGGATTTCGTCGCCGCGGCCAGGGCATCGGCCGCGGCGATCCTGTCCGCCATCGCCGACGGCCGGACGGCCGATGTCGCGGCCGAGGCGCATCGCCTGAAGGGATCCGCCCGCATCGTCGGCGCTGGAGCATGGCGTCAAGGCACAGGCCGCGGATCTGGCCGGCCGGGCCGACCGCGCCTGATCATCACCCAAAGCTGAAATCGGCATTTTCAGACAAATTAAAAACAACTGCTTTATTGTATTCCACCCAATAGAACTTCGACAGACGCCAATTCCTCCGATATATCTCTGAGACGAATCGATTATCAGAGTATTTCTCATCACCTGTTTGGCTCGACATCCCATAGCGATCCGATGGCAGGGACGGTCGGCGCACCGCCTCGGGCGGCTTCATCGGCCAGACCCAACGGTTTTCGGCGATGCGGCGCGGTCAGCGCCCGGCCTGAGCATCCGGTCGGGGATCGGGGCAACGGACCCAGCAAGAGACAGGAGGCCAGGAGAATGCAGGACGGTGCAGGGAAACGGCGTGCCGGATGGCGCGCGGTCGCGGTTCTTTCGGGCATGCTGGCGATCGGGTGCGCGGCCTCGGCGCTGGCGCAGACGCTGCCGCTCCCCCCAGGCGACGTGGTGTCCGGCCTGGTCTACCGCCGGGACGGGTCCTCGGTCCCCTCGGTCAGGACCGGGGCCGACGCCAATGCCTATATCTTCAGCACCGCGCCGACCGAATCCTTCGTGAACTCGGCCCCGGCGGCGGTGGTGCGGACCACGGCCGAGACACAGTATGTCCGCGTCTACACCGAAGGCACCACCCGGCCGGTCGGCGGCTTCATCGCCGGCTCCGACACGGTGCGCGGGATGACGGCCGCGGAGATCAAGGACCGGCTCGCCCTGCCCTACCTGCCGGATTCGCTGACCATCGTCCGCGTGCCGGCGGGAACCTGCATCCTGACCGGAAACGGCGCGCCGATCCTGGGCAATTTCCCGGCCAATCCCCCGTCGATCCCGGTCGGCGGCCCCTGGGGCAGCGGCGGCACGGCGCAAAGCCTGCTGATCGGGCGCACCGACGATCCGAACTGCGCCAACCCGCAATTCCTGCCGTCCGACGCCTACACCAACCGGCAGCTGATCGGGGACAAGGCCCTGGCCTATGCGCCACGGGCCGGCGGCGGCAATGCCGGCGCGATCGCCGAGGCGTTGGACCACGCCACGCCGCCGCAGCTGTTCGGCGACATGGACCATGTCTACAACAGCCTCGATCTGCTGAACTACGGCGACGACGACCCGCTGCGGTCGGCGCTGCAGCAGCTGAGCGGCGAGATCTATGCGGACCTGCCCTCGGTCGAGATCGCCGGCGCCCAGACCTTCCTGAATGTGCTGCAGCAGCAGATGCGCCAGTCCCGGACCGGCGGCGGCTCGACGGCCGGCGGGTTCGCCGCCGCGGGGCCGGGCGAGCCCGGCACGACGGGCGCCTGGATCGCCGGGCTGGGCAGCTTCGGCCGGCTGTCGGGCGACGACGACACGCATGATCTCGATTTCGACATCCTCGGCGTCGCCATCGGCTTCGACCATCGCCTGGACGACGCCCTCGCCGTTGGCGGCGCGCTGGCCCTGTCGTCCAGCAGCTTCGACACCCGGAAGCTGTCGGGCGACGGCGACCTCACCACCCTCTCCCTCGGCCTCTACGCCAGCTATTCGCCCGCCGCCTGGTATGTCGACGGCGCGCTGGGCTACGCCCATGGCTGGGGCACGGTGAGCCGGGCGATCTCCTTCCCCGGTATCGACCGCTTCGCCGCCGCCGACACGGATTCGAACCTGTTCCTGTCCGGCATCGAGACGGGCTATCGCCTCGCACTGGGCGACAGCACCGACCTCACGCCCTTCGCCGCGTTCCAGACCATCGTGGTCGGGCAGGACGAGATCACGGAGAGCGGGGCCGGCGCCGTCAATCTCGAGATCGGCGGCCGGACCGTCACTTCGGCCCAGGGCATGCTGGGCGCGGAGCTGGCCCACCGCTTCGATCTCGGGCTGGGCGCCCCGCTCGGCCTGTCGCTGCGGGCGGCGTGGAGCCATGACGTCGGCGACACGGACCGGTCCTTCGATGGGCGGTTCGAGGGCTCGGACGCGGAATTCACCGTGGACGGCGCCCGCGCCCCGCGCGACCAGGCCAGGATCGGCGTCGGCGTCACCCTCGCGGCGCAGGCGGTGAACCTGTTCCTGCGCTACGACGGCAGCTTCGCCGACGGCTATCGCAGCCAGGCCGCCACCGGAGGACTGCGCGTCAGCTTCTGAACCTTTCCGTCCGGCGACTGCCCCGCCTACAGGGGCAGTTCCTGGCCGGCCTGCTCGCGGACGATGTATTCGGCGTACCAGTCCGGCCAGTTGGCATCGTGCTGCCCGCCGTTCCGCTTCTCGTGCTCGCCATGCGCGGCCGCCGCGCGCCGCAGCGTGGCCGCGAGATCGCGGGACGAGCCGAAGGTCGTGTCTCCCTCGACGCGCCCGGGCAGCCGCGCGGTGACCTCCTGCAGCAGCCAGCCATTGCCGTCCGGATCGCTGAACGCGGCGAAGGAGCTGTAGCTGCGCCGCTCCGGGTCCGGGCCGCTGAGGCGGCCGGTCCGGCCGGCTTGGTGGAACACGCCGCCGGCGTCGTGGAACACCTCGACCTCGACGCCGCGGGCCACCAGGTCGGCGCGCGCCGCCTCGATGTCGGAGACGACGAGGTAGAGGCCCTGGGCGGAGCCGGGCGCGGCCGAGGTGACGCCCCTGCCGAAGATCACCGAGGCCGGCGAGCCCGGCGGCGTGAACTGGAGGACGCGGAAGCCGTCGTCACGGGCGAAATCGGCGTCGAGCCTCCAGCCCAGGCCGCTATAGAAACGCTTGGCGCGATCGACGTCGGACACCGGGATGACGGCGATCTCGAGCTTGAAGTCGACCGGCCGTGTGGCCGGGGTTGCGGTTTCGCTCTGGGTGCTGCTCATGTCGAACTCCTAGGATTGGCGGGTCGAGAGGGCGGCGCGCGTCAGGGCAGCCGGCGCAACGGCCGGAACGCGGCCCTGACCTCGGCGGAGAACAGCTCCGGCTGCTCCCAGGCGGCGAAGTGTCCGCCTTTGTCGACCTCGTGGAAATACGCCAGGTTGGGGTAGGCGCGGCGGGCCCAGCTCTCCGGGGCCAGGTAGGTCTCCCCCGGGAACACGGTGATCGCCACCGGCAGCGCGATCTCGCTGGTCTTCTCCGCGGCGGCGGACACGACGCTGCGGCCGCCGACCTCCCAGTACAGCCGCGCCGCCGAGGTCGCGGTGTTGGTCAGCCAGTACAGGGTGATGTCGTCCAGCACCTCGTCCGGCGACTTCTCGGGATCGCGGCCGTCCCAGGTCCAGGACGAGAAGCCCGGATGGCCGAGCAGGAACGCCGCCAGGCCGGCCGGGGAATCCGCCAGGCCGTAGCCGATGGTCTGCGGCCGGGTGCCCATGATCGTGGCATAGGACCGGTTGCCCCTCTTCGCGGCGGTGCTGAGCGCGTCGAACGCCGCGCGCTCCTGGTCGGAGAGGCCGTCGGGCGCGGGACCGCCATCGGCCAGCACCTTGAGGATCTCCGGCGGCACCGTCGCCGGCAGGTTGATGTGGATGCCCAGCAGCCCCGCCGGCGCCAGCCGCGCCATGGCGCTGGAAACCGGCGAGCCCCAGTCGCCGCCCTGGGCGACGTAGCGGGTGTAGCCGAGGCGCTGCATCAGCACCGCCCAGGTCCGGGCGATGCGGTCGGGTCCCCAGCCGGTGTCCGCCGGCCGGCCGGAGAAGCCGTAGCCCGGCATCGACGGGATCACCACGTCGAAGGCGTCCTCGGCCGTCCCGCCATGGGCGGTCGGGTCGGTCAGCGGGCCGACGATCCTGAGCTGCTCGAACACCGATCCCGGCCAGCCATGGGTGATGATCACCGGCAGGGCGCCGGGATGCTTCGAGCGGACATGGATGAAGTGGATGTCGAGGCCGTCGATCGTGGTGATGAACTGCGGCAGGGCGTTCAGCGTCGCCTCCGCCCGCCGCCAGTCGTAGCCGGTGCCCCAATGCTCGACCAGTGGCCGGAGCTTGGCCAGCGGGATGCCCTGCGACGGGTCCGTTTCCTGGTCGGGCCAGCGCGTCGCGGCGATCCGCCGGCGCAGCTCGGCAAGGTCGGCCTCGGGGATGTCGACGCGGAACGGGCGGATGGCGTCGCCGTTGGCCGCAGCGGCCGGACGGGCCGGCAGCAGGCCGGCACCGCCCGCCGCGGCGATGCCCATCGCGACCGTGCCCAGGAAGCGGCGACGGCCGTGGTCGATCGTTTCACCGGTGGTTGCCATGCGCATCGACGATCTCCTTTCATGGATGGGACGACGATTGGCTGACACGGCATGTGGGCAGCGGCCGGACATTCGCCCGTTAGCTGCTGTGAGGCGCTGTTGGCTCTTGCCAGCAGGATGCGCGCCACGAGACCTTTCAGGCCGAGGGACCAGGAATGCACACGACCATCGGCGACCATCAGGACATCCGTGACGCCGTGCGGGCGCTCTGCGCGGAGTTCCCGCCAGAGTACCACTGCAAGGTCGACCAGGCGCGGGGCTATCCCGAGGCCTTCGTCGACGCCCTGACCCGGGCCGGCTGGACCAGGTGAAGACGAAGTCCGAGGGGCTGTGGCGCCGATCTCGACCAACCTGATCCTGAGCTATGTCGCCGAGCATGTGCTCGGCCTGCCGAGGTTGTTCTGATGGTTGGAGATGGAAAGAAGGAGCCGAGCGCATGACCACCCTCGACATCGATCACCTGCGCTCCTGGATCGGCCGCGAGGAGGTGGCGGAGGACATCGTCACCGCCGATCTCGTCCGCAAGTTCAAGGCGACGCTGGATCTTCCCGGTGGTCCGCCGCAGGTCGGGGAGGTCGCGCCTCGCCTGCTCCATTTCTGCCTCGCGCAGCCGGCCTCGCCGACGGCGTCGCTCGGCCCGGACGGCCACCCGCAGCGCGGCGGCTTCCTGCCGCCGGTGCCGCTGCCGCGCCGGATGTGGGCCGGCGGCAGCGTGACCTTCCACGGCGACCTGCGGGTCGGGGACAGCGTCCGACGCGTCTCCCGCATCGGCAACGTCGTGGCCAAGGAAGGCCGCAGCGGGCTGCTGTGCTTCGTCACCGTCGATCACAGCATCGAGGTGGCCGGCCTGTCTTTGCTGCAGGAACGGCAGGACCTCGTCTATCGCGGCCTCGACGGCGGCGCGACGAAGACCGTGCCCGCGCCGGCCGAGCGTGGCCGGCACCGGCGCCGGGTCGACGCATCCCCGCCCCTGCTGTTCCGTTACTCCGCGTTGACCTTCAACGGCCACCGCATCCATTACGACCGCCGCTATGTCACCGAGGTCGAGGGTTATCCCGGGCTCGTGGTCCATGGGCCGCTGCAGGCGACGCTGCTGCTGCATTTCGCGGCGGAGATCCGCGGCGCGCCGCCGGCGCGGTTCGACTTCCGCAGCCTGTCGCCGCTGTTCGACGACGACCCCGTCATCCTGCATGCGGAGGAGACCGGCGACGGGCTGACGCTGTGGACCGCCCGGGAGAACGGGCCGGTGGCGATGACGGCGGAGGCCGGCTGGGCCTGACGACGCGTCTCGACATCGTCGCGCCGCCTTTCATCCCGGGCAGCGGCCGCTCGTCCCACACCAAGGTATAGGTCACCCCAACCAATGCCCAGCAACGCAGACGCCAATGGGCAATAGGGCGGCACGCGGCTTCGGCCTTAGCCTCTAGGGGAACTGGAGCGGAGGCACATCATGCGGCACGCACAAGGAACCGGCACCCACCATCCGACGCCCGCGAGGGCAACGGGGGTCACTGCGACCATCTGCGGCTTTGCCATCCTGTCCCTGGTCACGGTGCTGGGCGTCTCGATCGCCTCCGACGCCGCGGATGGGACGGGCGACGAAACCCCCGTCCATCTTCTCACCCGTCCGGCCGCCATCGGGGCGGAATCGACCGCGATCGCGACGGCGAGGCCCTTCTATGGACCTGGCTGCATCGCGATGGCGGCCTCCCGGCCCGTCGAAGCCCGCTGATATCGGCTGGCGGCTCTCAGCCGAGCTGATGGGCCGGGGCGGTCGCAAGCTCCCGCAGCCACGCGCTGGCGGTCGCGACATCGGCCTGCGACAGGCCGTGGCCCGACGGCAGAACCCGATGCCGGACAGCGGCGCCACTATCCCTGAGCAGCCCGGCAAGGCGCGCCGCATTGTCGGCCGGCACGATCGGGTCCAGCTGGCCCGACAGCAGCAGCACCGGCTTGCCCCGCAGTTCCACGGGCGGAGGATCGCCAAGCGGCACCATCGCCCGCAACAGGATGGCCCCGGCCAGCGCCTCCGGCCGCAGCTGCAGCACGGCGGCGGCGATGTTCGCCCCGTTGGAGAAGCCGAGCGCCACCGGGGCCGGCAGGCCATAGGCCGCACGGGCCTCGGCGACGAAATCCGCGAGCTCATGCGCCCGGGCCCGGACATCCTCCTCGTCGAACACGCCCTCCCGCAGCCGGCGGAAGAAGCGCGGCATCCCGCCTTCCAGCACCTTGCCGCGGGGCGACAGCAGCGCCGAGCCCGGGGCGACGGCACGCCCCAGCGGCAGCAGGTCGGCCTCGTCGCCGCCGGTGCCGTGCAGCAGCAGCAGCGGCGGCGCACCCGGCTCCGCGCCGGGCTCGAACCGATGGATGAAGGCTTGGGTCATCGCGCAAGCTCCGATCTCTGGCGTAGACAGGGTCCGGACGCCGCGGTGGGCGTCCGGCAAAAGATGGTGGAGGTCAGGCGACGTCCGGCAGGACCCGCTCGATCTCGGCGCGATGCGGCTCCAGGAAGCGCGGCAGCTTCAACGCCTGGCCGAGCGTGGCCGCCGGCTCGTCGACCGCGAAGCCCGGGATGTCGGTCGCGATCTCGAACAGGACATGCCCCGGCTCCCGGAAATAGACCGAGCGGAAATAGGCGCGGTCCTTCTGCTCGGTGGTGAGCAGCCGGTGGTTCTCGGCCAGCCGCTTCACCATCTCGGCCTGGGCCGCGTCATCTGCGGCGCGGAAGGCGATGTGGTGCACCGAGCCGGCGCCGGGCCGGCTGGGCAGGGCCCCGCCGGCCGCCTGCAGATCGACGATGCCGCCGATCGCGGTGTCGCCCGCCCGGTAGCGGACCACGGCCCCTTCCCGCCCGATCTCGGTGAAGCCGAGCACGTCGTCGAGGACCGCGCCGGTCGCGGCCGTGTCCTCGAGCAGCAGGCTGACGCTGTGGAAGCCGCGGATCGCATGCTCCGCGGGAACGTCGCCGCCGGCCCAGCCGGGCTCGTCGCCGATTCCGGGTACCGCGACGAGGGCCAGGCGCATGCCGTCCGGGTCCTTGAAGGCCAGCACGGTCTCGCCGAAACGCTGCTCCACGGCCTGGTGCGGCACGCCCGTCTCGACGAAGCGCTGCACCCAGTAGCCGATCGCCCCCTCCGGCACGCGGAACACCGTCTCCTGCGTCTCGCCGCTGCCGAGGCGCCCCGGCGCGACATGGGCCCAGGGGAAGAAGGTCAGGATGCTGCCGGGCTGGCCGGCCTCGTCGCCATAGTAGAAGTGATAGGTGCCGGGATCGTCGAAATTGACCGTCTTCTTCACCAGCCGGAGCCCGAGCACCCGCGTGTAGAAGTCGAGGTTCCGCTGGGCGGGCCCGGCGATCGCCGTGACGTGATGAATGCCGCTGCTGCGCATGATGTGCCTCCAGATCGCGAGCCCATTGGCCCGCCCGTGGCCCTTCAGATAATACCGATCGCGTCCCGGGCCGATGGTCAAACGCTTGCATCTGCGCAAAGATGCCTCTGCATTTTGGCAATATACCTTGCGCCACGGAAAGGAACCAGCTTGCCAGGATCGAGGATATGAGCGAGCCCTTCGGCGACATCTCCTGGGATGATTTCCGCCTGATCAAGGCGATTGCCGACGGCCGGGGCCTGCCCGGTGCCGCCGCCCAGCTCGGCCTCAACCACTCCACAGTGTTCCGCCGCCTTGGGCAGGTCGAGCAGGCCCTCGGCGCGACGCTGTTCGAGCGGCATCGCTCCGGCTATGTCCTGACCCCGGTCGGCGAGGAGATGGTGGAGCTGGCGACCCGCCTCGACGGCGACATCACCGGCTTCACCCGCAAGGTCGCCGGCCGGACGATCTCGCCGGCCGGCGAGCTGCGCGTCACCACCAATGATTCCCTGCTGATCCATGTGCTGACCCCGCTCTTCGCGCGGTTCCAGCGCGAATGCCCCGATATGCGGCTGGACGTCGTGCTGAGCAACGAGCCCCTGAACCTGTCCAAGCGCGACGCCGACGTCGCGATCCGGGCCACGGACAGCCCGCCCGAGACGCTGGTGGGCCGGCGGGTCGCCCGGATCGCCTGGGCGCTGTACGGCCGGGCAGCCGATTTCCCCCGGCCCGAGCGCCCTGCCCTGCGCGAGCTGGCCGACCGGTCCTGGGTGTCGCTCGGCGACAATCTGGCGGCGCTCAAGGCGGTGCGCTTCGTCCGGCAGCACGTCGCCCCGGAGCGGATCGTGTACAGGATCAACACCGTCCTCGGCCTGGCGGAGGCGGTCGAAAGCGGGATCGGCATCGGCCACCTGCCCTGCTTCATCGGCGACGTCCGTCCGACGCTGGTCCGGCTCGCGCCGCCCGACCCCGATTTCGCCGCGGATCTCTGGCTGCTGACCCATCCCGACCTGCGCCAGTCGGCCCGGGTGCGGGTGTTCCTCGACCATCTGGCGGGCGAGATCGGCAAGTCGCGGCCGCTGTTCGAAGGCGATCGGCCCGTCGCGGCGATTCCGGCAGCGGACACGGCAACCGCCCGGTGATCAGGACTGCGCCGCCATGGGTGGCAGCGCAGTCCCCGAAGCCGGTCAGGCAGTGTCCTTGGCCGGCGTCTCGACCTTGTGGACGGAGCGAAGGCCGACCTGGAAGATGTTCAGGCGCAGGGTCATCGGTAGGTCTCCTTCAGGACAAGGCTGGTCGAGCGGGCGTCTGCGATTGCCCAGAGGGTCAGGAGCACGCCAAGCGCTGCCGGGAGCGTAACGGCCGGAAAGTCGCGGATCAGCACCGACGGCCCGCAGATGCCGACGGCGACCTCCCAGTAGTGGAACAGGGCGTGTCCGCTCAGCCATAGGGTGGGGGCCGCCCATGAGATGATGCGGTATCGCGGCTCCGCAGCACCGAACAGGTAGGCGGTGCCGACGAACAGGAAGATCAGGCCGATATCGCGGATGAAGTGCTGGTTGAACGGGCCGGTCGTGGTCACGCCGGGCACCGCGAAGTACCAGGCTTCGGGCGACACCAGCATGAAGACGCCGTTCGCCTCGGCCAGGAACCCCATCAACACGGCGACGCCGATGCAGAGATTCTTCAGCATGGATGGATCCTCTCGAATGCCGCGGGCCGCGGCGGCGCCGGCTATTTCTTCTTCGGCGGCGGCGGGACGTTGGCGAGCCACCAATCGATGCTGGTGGTGCCGAGACGGGCATCCGGGCCGGGCATCAGCGACCGGTCGTCCACCCTGACGCCGGAATACGACGCCTCCGGATCCGTGATGACCCGGCGCGGATCCTTGTCGTAGGCGAGGACCCTGGCGACCAGATCGTCGAGGTGGAACGGGGCGGGGCCGGCCACCTCCTGCATCCGGTTCGTCGGCGCGGCCAGCGCCGCCTCGGCGACCGCGGCCGCGACGTCCTGCGCCGCCATCGGCTGGAACAGCGTGTGCGGCAGACGCACGGCACCGTCCACCATCGAGAGGTCCGCGATGCCGCGGATGAACTCGAAGAACTGGCAGGCGCGGACCAGGGTGTAGGGGATCGGCGACGCCTTGATCAGGCTTTCTTGCGCCAGCTTGGCGCGGAAATAGCCGCTGTCCAGCAGCCGTTCGGTCCCGACGACCGACAGCGCGACGTGATGCCGGACGCCGGCCTTCACCTCCGCTGCGGTGATGTTCCGGCCGGCGGTCTGGAAGAACTCCATGGCCGGCCCGTCCTCGAAGGACGGCGAGTTGGCGAGGTCGACGACGATTTCGGCGCCCGTCAGCGCCTCGTCCAGCCCCTTGCCGGTGATGGTGTCGACGCCCGTGTTCGGCGCGGCGGCGAGGGCCTGGTGGCCCTTCTGGGCCAGCCTGGCGACAACCTTCGAACCGATCAGGCCGGTCCCGCCTATGACGACGATCTTCATGGTTCACCTCTCGCGAACGGGGCACCGGGCGCCGTCTCTGCGTCACGGCCGGCGCCTGGAAACGACAGGAAGGATCGTAGATCTCAGGCCCCCTCCTCCATTGTGCCGGCCGGTAGTCCGGCACACCGAAGGATGGGATATCCTGTCCTTTGGGAGAGGTCAGGCCGGGTCGGGCTCGGCCGGAAGCCACAGCCGGAAGCACGCGCCGCCCTCGGGGCGGTTCGAGGCGGCGATGCCGCCGCCATGCGCCGTCATGATCGACTGGCAGATGGCGAGGCCGAGCCCCATGCCCTCGTCCTTGGTGGTGAAGAAGCCCTCGAAGATGCGGTCGAGGTCGTCTTCCGGGATGCCGGGGCCGTTGTCCCGGATCACGAAGACGACCTCGCCGCCGGAGCCGAGCCCGGTGCTCAGCTCGACGCGGCCATCCCTGGTGCCGGCCTGGCTGATCGCCTGGACGCTGTTGACCAGCAGGTTGACGATCACCTGCTGCAGCTGGACCCGGTCGCCGATCACGCGGGGCAGGCCGAGCCCGAGCTTCGTCGACAATCGGATCGACCGGGACTCGATGTCATGACGCAGGAACAGCAGCGCCTCGTCGACCACCTCGTTCAGGTCCAGGGGCAGGCATTCCGGCGCATGCTTCGCCGTCATCGCCCGGATGCGGTGGACGATCTCGTTGGCGTGGCGGGCGCTGTCCACGATCCGGGTCGTCAGCTGAACCACCTTTGCCAGATTCGGCTCATCGCGCGACAGCCAGCGCAGGCTTGTCTCCGCATTGGTGAAGATGGCGGCGAGCGGCTGGTTCACCTCATGCGCGATCGAGGTGGCGAGCTCGCCGAGGGTCGAGATGCGGGCGGCGCGCGTGAAATCGGCCTGGAGCTGGCGCAGCTGCGCCTCGGTGCGCAGCCGGTCGGTGAGGTCGTCCAGGCCGATGACCGTCACATCCAGCTGCTCCGGCGGCGTCGGAAAGGTCACCGCGATCCGCACGTCGCGCAGCCGGCCGTCGAGCGTGCGCAGCTTCATCACCTCGTCATGGCTTCGGCGACCGTCGAAATGCGCGATCGTGACTCGCCGGGCCGTCTCCGGGGATGCCTTGAACAGGCATTCCACCGAGCCGATGAGATCCGCCGGGCTCCTCGCGCCGAACAGCAGCGCCGCGGCCGGGTTGACCTCCGTGATCCGCACGCTCCGCTCCGCGAAGGCGATCAGCTCCGGATGGGCATCGAGGTATGACTCGATGTCGACGACGCCCTCCGCCTTCAGCCGCGCGAACACCCGGCCCATCACCCTCGCATCGACCCGGAGAAGGGGATTGGGCATGTGGTGGATGAGCTTGCGGTAGCGTTCCTCGCTCGCCCGCAGCGACCAGTAGGACCGACGATCGTTCATCGCGCCCTTCACCGCAACGAACACCGTGTCGGCGCCGGCCTCCTGCGAGCGCCACACCGTCAGTACGGGGGCCTGCAGCAGCAGCGAGGTGATATCGCGGCTCCGCGTCGCATCAGGGGACCGGTCGGCCACAACCTCGGCGATCAGTTCGGCAAGGTCGTCCTGGCTGTCCGGCGGCCAGAAATCCGCGACGGGCCGGCCGATCATCTCCTCGCGGCCCTCGAGAGTCCCCACCAGGTGCGCGGCCCGGTCGTTGACGTCAACGACACGCGAGCGCCCCAGCACCTCTGCCGCCCAGTTCGCCTGGCGCAGATCGCCGCCCGACGGGCCGGCGCCGATGAACGTCCGGGCGTCCGCCGTGTCGAGCTCCCAATGGGGCGACCCGCGATACAGCGCATCGATCTCCAGGACGATTCTGGAGTCAGGGTCGCCGGCCGCAGGAAGCGTCTCGGACATGTCAGCCTCCGGGTGAGTCTTCGCCGGGCCCCTCGTCGTGGCCGAGGGCCGACCTCAGGTGACCGAGCAGTGCGCAGTCGTCCACCGGCTTGGCCAGATAGGCGCAGGCGCCGCCTTCCAGCGCCCGCGCCCGCCCCGCCGGATCGGGGGCGGAGGTGATCATGACCACGGGCATGGTCGAGCCGAGCGCCCGCAGCCGGCGCTGCAGATCGATCCCGTCCATCCCCGGCATCCGGACGTCGGTGATGAGGCAATCGAACCGCCCGGGCGCGAGGTCCGCGAGGAAGGCCGCCGCGCCATCAAAGGCCTCGGTCGAGAAGCCCATCACCTGAACGAGCTCGCACAGCGCGTCGCGCATGGCTTCGTCATCATCAACGATCGCGATAACGGGCACTTTGGACAAACGATCGGCCTTCATCGACGCGGCTTGACGGCCATGTCACGCCATCCGCAGCCGGTTTATAACTATCCCCGTGGTCTAGGTCGGCGCCTCGTCACGAAGGTCGGCGGGAAGGGCCTCCCACGCCCGGATCAGCTCGCCGACCGACGTCGCGTGCATCTTCCGCATCACGTTGCTGCGGTGCAGCTTGACCGTGACCTCGCTGATGCCGAGGTCGTAGGCGATCTGCTTGTTGAACCGCCCCAGCGCCACGGCGCGCAGCACCTGACGCTCGCGCCGGGTCAAGCTCTTGTGGTCGTCGACGTGCTGCCGGGCGATCCGGGCCTTGGCCCGCTGCGCGACATCGCGCTCGATGCCGGCCGAGACGGCGTCCAGCAGGGTCTGGTCGCGGACCGGCTTGGTCAGGAAATCGATGGCGCCGGCCTTCATCGCCTGGACCGTCATCGGAATGTCGCCATGGCCGGTCAGGAACACGATCGGCTTGGTCTTGCCGTTCGATGCGAGCTGCTGCTGCAGATCGAGGCCGCTGGTCCCGGGCAGGCGCACGTCGAGCACCATGCATCCGGAGCGGTCCGGCAGCTTCGTGTCCAGCAGCTCGCGCGCCGAGGCGAAGCCGGCGGCATCGAGCCCCACCGAGAACATCAGCTCCTGGAGCGCGGAGCGGACGGCCTCGTCGTCATCGACGATCAGCACCAGGGGGCGCTCCGTTGCAGCGACCGTGTTCATGGGGCGAATCCGGTTCTATCAGGCGGTTGAGGCAACGCCGGATCTGCGGCCGCGGCCGTTGACCCGGCGGTCGATCCACTCCTGCAGCTCGTTCGAGAATTCGGGCGGCGCCTTGCGGTAGACGACCGTCGCAATATCGGCCAGGGACTGCGCGGCCAGCGACTCCCGCATCGCCCTCTCCGCCCGCAGCATCACGGCGTGGATCGAGCAGGTGCCGGCCAGCGCCCAGCCGGGCGGGCTGTCCCCGAACACGGCACAGCGGCCGCGGATCTCCTGGCAATCGAACAGCGGCTTGCGGCCCTCGATCGCGTCCACGATCGCGAGGACGCTGATGTCCTCCGGCTGTTTGGCGAGCACGTAGCCGCCGCGCACGCCCTCCGTCGCCTGGACAATCCCGGCCTTCTCCAGCTTGGCGAAGATCTTGGCGAGGAAGCTCGGCGACAGCCCCTGGAGGTCGGCGAGGTCGCGGCAGCTCAGCGGGGTCTCACCCTTGTCGATGAGCCACAGGAGGCAATGCATGCCGTATTCGACGCTGACAGTCACATGGGCCATAACTCGGACTCTAACAGTCCGAGTAACGAGCCGCAACGGCAAACACAGATAGATTCTATCCTAGTTTAGGGATCGGCCGCCTGCCGCGGCCGATCCCGCCAGCTCAGAGCAGCGCCATGCCGCCATCGACCCGCAGGTTGATGCCGGTGACGAAGCTGCTGGCATCGGAGGCGAGGAACAGCGCCGCCCGCGCCAGCTCGTCCGGCCCGCCCAGCCGGCCCAGCGCGATCCCCGCGGCCATCGCCGCGGTGAAGGAGTCGCGCTTCTCAGGCGGGACGCCCAGCTTGTCGAGGATCGCCGTGTCGACCGGGCCCGGGCTCAGCACGTTGACCCGGATGCCGCGATCCTTTAGCTCGATAGCCCAGCTCCGGGCGAAGGCGCCGATCGCCGCCTTGGAGCCGGCATAGACCGCATGGCCATCGAGCACCTTCTCGCTGGCGAGCGAGCCGACCAGGATGATCGCCCCGCCGTCGCGCAGGATCGGGGCCATTTTCTGCACGCCGAAGAACACGCCCCGGGCGTTGATGCCGAACTGCATGTCGTATTCGGCCTCGGATACATCGGCCGAATGGGTGATCTGGTTGACCCCGGCATTGGCCATGTAGATGTCGAGATGGCCGAAGCGCCGCACCACCTCCTCGGCGACACGACCATGGTGTGCCGGATCGGCGACATCGCCGTCGATCCCGAGCGCGCCGAACCCGATCTCCTGCACCGCCTGGTCGACCACGGACCGGCGGCGGCCGGTGATCACGACCTGTGCGCCCTCGGCCGCGAAGGCCTTGGCGGCGGCCAGGCCGATTCCGCTGTTGCCGCCGGTCACCAGCGCGACCTTGTCCCTCAGCTTCTGCATCTGATCATCCTCGGATTTGCCGTCGCGGCCGCAGCGACGGCCGCAACGCAATCTCCGGCAGCCGGGGATCCGGCCGCCACTGGGCGGATGTCTGGTTCCGCACACCGATGGCTAGCTGACCCTGGACCTCGGCATGGGTTGCGTCAGCTGGCTGCTCTCTTACGGAAGACGGTCTGGATGGCCCCCAGGAAGAAATGATGGCCGCGGCCATGCGCCAGCCCCTCGCCGGCATGCGCCTGGGCTTTCTCGACACGCGCGGACAGGCGGTGGGCGAGATCCTCGGCCAGGGCCGGCCGGTTCTCGATCAGCGGCCCGAAGGCGGCCTGGTCGATCTCGTAGACGGTCACGCGGGTGAGGGCCTCCAGCGTGCAGGCCTCCCCCATGCCGGCCAGCAGCCCGGTCTCGCCGAAGAAGTCGCCGGGGGCGAGCCGGCCGACCTCGCTGCCACCGCGGCGCATCAGAACGACGCCGGCGCGGACGATCATCAGTGACGACAACGCGTCTCCCTCACGGACGATCACGTCGCCCTTGCGATACCCCCGCGTGGCGGCCGTGTCGGCGAGCGCCCGCTTTTCCTCCTGCGTCAGCGCGGCGAAGATCGGCATCGCCTCGATCAGCTCCGCCGGCGAGACCTGCGGCGGACGCGCCGTCTCCTCCGTCGGCAGATCCTGGGGGGCAATCACGGCGTTCGCCGGCAGCGCCAGCAGCAGCCCGGCCGCCTTGCAATGGCGGTAGACGAGGTCGAGGACCTCGTTCTTGGCCTTTGTCCGCTGCGCCGGGCTGGCCACCCGGAAGTTCAGCTCGATCTCCAGCGCCGTCGCGTCCAGCCCCCGCAATGCAACGGTCGGCGGCGGCTCCTTCAGGGTGGATTCCGAGCTGAGAAGGGCCGATTGCATGACATCCGCGATGATCGCCGGCATCCGCGTCGGGGCGACGCGCATGATGAGCGACACCGAATGCGTCTCGTCGGGGCGGCTGACATTGGTCAGGCCGAGCCCGGCCAGGAAGCTGTTAGGCAGCACGACGATGTTGTTCGAGCCGGTCAGGAGATGGGTCGAGCGCCAGGTGCTCTCGACCACGCGGCCCTCCGTTCCGTCGCTGAGCACGATCCAGTCGCCGATCGCGAAGGGCCGGCCCAGCGTCATGGCGATGCCCGAGAAGACGTCGCCCAGCGTGTTCTGCAGGGCGAGGCCCAGGATGATGGCGATGACGCCCGAGGTAGCGACCAGGGTGCCGATCGGAATGCCGAAGACGAAGGCCAGGATCGACAGGGCCACGCCGAGATAGACGGTGCCGACCACCAGATCCTGCAGCAGCCGCGCCTCGCGTGGGAGTCGCTCGAGGACGAGGTAGATGCGGACGAAGCCGATGAGCGCCCAGGCCAGATGCACCCACCAGAGCAGCCGGGCGGAGACGACGATCAGGCCACTGTCCTCCGCGGTCCGGTGGCCATCGAGGATGAAGGGGGACACGTTGCTGCGCAGGAGGATCGCCGTCATCACCGCGAAGAACCCGATCTGCACCACGAGCCGGGTGGCCGATCGCTGCCGCGGGATCAGGTGCCAGACGAGGATCCCGGCGAGCCCGACCAGATCGAGATGCGCGAGTGGAGACGCCAGCAGCGCCGAGGCGGACATCTGATCCATCGCATGTCCTGTTCCGGCCGGCGACGGGGGAGCGGGATGCCCGCGCCGGTCGACCGGCGCCCACCTCGTGCGTGAGCCTGACGGACAAGCCTATCCTGCGGGTGCGGCCCGGAGCGATCCGCCCGAGGGCGAGGTTGGCCCATACCGCGGCATAGGTCGACCGGGCCTCGGTGCTGTCGTCAGCCCAGCCTCAGCAGCTGCCGGACCACCGGCACCAGCGCCTGGCCGATCGCCCGGGTGTTCGCGGCGTCGAGATGCACGCCGTCGACCGGAGACGCCACCGCCACGGCCGCCGCATCGAAGAAGGCGCAGCCGCAGTATTCCGCGGCATCCCGATAGCGCGGCGCCAGCCTCTGCGATTCGGCGATGCTGCGGCCGCCGGCCGGCTGCCAGTCGCCGCCCACGGTCTCGCCGAACAGCGGCGGGGAGACGATCAGCACCTGCGGGGTGGCGGCGCCCCGGCCATAGGGATAGGTCCTGGCGATCTCGGCCAGCCGCTCGATCCCGGAACCCGCGCCGAGGGCGGTGCCGCAGACATGCGGCTTCAGGTCGTTGGTGCCGAGCAGGATGATCACGAGGTCGAGGGGATAGTGGCTGCCCAGCAGCGTCGGCAGGATGCTCGCGCCGTTGCGGTCGGCCGCCGCGCCGTGATCGTCGAACATGGTGGTGCGCCCGCCGAGGCCCTCGGCGATCACCCGGGCCGATCCGTCCAGCCCGGCCTCGAGCACGCTGGGCCAGCGGTCCTCGAAGCGGTGGCGGCCGCCGCTCACGGGATCGGCGCCCCAGGTCAGGCTGTCGCCGAAGGCAAGGATGGTCTTCACGTCGCTCAAGCTCGTCGCTCCGCTCTCACGCCGCCCGCCCCAGCAGCGTCGGCCGCTCCAGCGGCCCGGCATTGGTGTTGACCCGGCGGTCCAGCCGGACGTCGCCGTCGCCGAAGGTCAGGGTCACGGTGTCACAGAACGCGGTCTCGACGAAGCGCCAGGTCATCTCCAGCCGCCTTTCGTCGCGCCAAACGCCGCGGGCGATCACGCGCAGCGAGTCCGGCTGGTACTCGTGGTGCAGCAGGTTGCCGGTCATGACCAGCTCGTCCAGCTGGGGATGGAACAGCCAGCCGTCGAAGCTGAGGCCCAGCGGCGCCAGCGCGGCGAAGCCCTGGCAGAAGTCCGGGTCCAGCGCCAGGCCGCGCGGCCCCGGATTGCCGAACATGCCGATACCCGCCGCGTCCCAGCGCAGCGGCTGGCGGATGCCGCGGAACCGCCCCTGCCCCGCTTCGATAAGCTCCGGCCGGCCGCGGGCTGCGGCTCGGTCGGCATCGCTGCTATGGAAGCGGCCGCGCCACGGATGAATGGAAGCGGCCGCGCCACGGATGCGAGCGCCCAACCACGATTGATGAGTTGCATAATATAGCAACGTAAGTCAATTCGATTTTGCACGTGCCAAAGCGGCATGGCTCTCGCGGCGCGGTGCGGCTAGCCCAGGGTGCCGTCGGCCTTCAGCTTGAGGGCATATTCGAGGTGGAAGCGGATGAACTCGGCCGCCTTGGCGACGTCGCCGGCCTCGAGCAGCTCGAGGATGCGCAGATGCTCCAGGGACTGGCCGACCAGGCGGCTGCGGTCGACCGTCTTGCGGTACTCCGCCAGCCGGCGGCTGGCGTTCACCCGCTTGATCGATTCGATGAAGTAGAGGTTGCCCGAGCCGGCGACGATCATCTCGTGGAAATGCGAGTTGATCTCGAACAGCTTGGTGCGCGACAGAGTGCGGTAGTCGCCGTCCAGCAGGGCCTGCTGCTGCGCCCGCGCCCGGCGGAACGCCTCCTCGTCGACCGTGTAGCCCGGCTGCAGGATGGCGGCGGGCTCGATCGCGATGCGGAACTGGTAGGCCATCCGGTAGGCCTCGCTGGAGGTCAGCACCGGCAGGAAGCCCCAGCCCTTGCCGGGCAGGCGCTCGACCCATCCTTCCCGCGCCATCCGCGTCAGGATCCGGATCGCCTCGCTGCGCGACAGGCCGTAGCGCCGCATGATCTCATTCTCGCTGACCCGGTCCGGCAGCCGGCCGGACAGCCGGTCTTCGGCGAGCTGGAAATAGGCCTCCTCGCCCGCCTCCGGGCTGGCATCGGCCGCGATGTCGATTGCGAGGGCCGCGGGATCCTGCGCCAGGAAGAAGCCCCGGTTGGCCTCGCGCCGGACGACGCCCCGGGCCTCGAGCAGCTTCAGCGCGTCATTGACCGGGGACCGCGACACGCGGAACAGATCGGCCAGCTTCTGCGCCGGCAGATGATCGTTCGCCCGCAGCGGCTGGTCGCGGGCGTAGTCGATGATGCGCGCGGCGATCTGCGGCGTCAGCGGCGATGGCGGCATCGGCCCCTCTCGTCATGGCGGCCGAAGATTGTACTTTCAATTGTCATTGTGCAATAGCCCCCGCACCGTTTCTCCGGCAATCGCAGGATGCCCCAGCAGGGCGGGCCGGATCCCCTTGGAGGAGGTGACAGTAAAACCTCTTTATGGTCTGATGATTGGATCAGGGACGAAGCGCCCCGCGCCTCGATCTCCAATGACGGTCTTCGGAACCGGATCGACAGGGATGGAAGCCACCCATGGGGTTCAGGGGAAAGAACGCATCGGCGGAGCAGGACTCTCCCGGCTGCGCCCGGCGTCGACCGCTCGGATGCGGGGCTGGCCTTGACCGTCGCTGACGCCGGCATGACCGCAGTCGTCGAGCTTGCCGGTGTGTCCAAATCCTTCGCCGGGCTGACGGTGCTGAAGGACATCAGCTTCGATGTGCATCCCGGCGAGGTGCATGCCCTGCTTGGCGAGAACGGCGCCGGCAAGTCGACGCTGATCAAGATCCTCGCCGGCGTCCATCGCGCCGATGCCGGGGAGCTGCGCGTCGACGGCAGGCCGGCGAGCTTCTCCTCGCCGCGCGAGGCGCAGCAGGCCGGCATCGCCACAGTCTATCAGGAGCTGCTGCTGTTTCCCGAGCTCACGGTCGCCGAGAACATCTTCCTCGGCCATGCGCCGCGCCGGTCCTGGGGCGGGCTCGACTGGGAGGCGATGCGGATCAGGGCGCGCGAGCTGCTCGACTCGCTCGACAGCCACGACCTCGACGTCGACCTCCGGGTGGGCAGCCTTTCGGTCGCCAACCGCCAGCGGGTCGAGATCGCCAAGGCCCTGTCCTGGAACGCCCGTCTGGTCATCATGGACGAGCCGACGGCGGCGCTGGCCGACGCCGACGTCAAGCGGCTGATGGATGTGGTGCGCCGGCTGCGCGGCCAGGGCGTGGGCATCGTCTATGTCAGCCACCGCATGGCGGAGATCTTCGCCCTGGCCGACCGCGTCACCGTGCTGCGGGACGGCGCCCTGATCGGCACAAGGCCGATCGGCGAGGTCGACGAGAAGACGCTGGTGTCGATGATGGTCGGCCGCTCGATCGAACAGCTGTTCCCCAAGGGCGAGGCCGCGATCGGGCGGACCATGCTCGAGCTGCGCAACGTCTCCTACAACACGACGGTGCAGGACATCTCCCTGTCGCTGCATGCCGGCGAGATCCTGGGCATCGCCGGGCTGGTCGGCTCCGGCCGCACCGAGCTGGCGCTCACGATCTTCGGCATCACCCCGGCCACGGCGGGGGAGATCCTGCTGGACGGCAAGCCGGTCGCGATCGGCGGGCCGGGCCAGGCCCGGGACCTGGGCATCGCCTATGTGCCGGAGGACCGGGGCATGCAGGGCCTGATCCGGCCGCAGACGGTGCGCGAGAATGTGTCGCTCGCCGTCCTCGGCCGGATCGCCAAGGCCTCCATCGTCGACCTGCGGCGCGAAGGCGCCCTCGCCCGCGACGCCATCAAGCGCTTCGGCATCCGCACCCGCGGCCCCGAGCAGGCGGTGCGCCAGCTGTCCGGCGGCAACCAGCAGAAGGTGGTGCTGGCGAAATGGCTCGCCACCGAGCCGCGCATCCTGATCCTCGACGAGCCGACGCGCGGCATCGATGTCGGCGCCAAGGCCGAGGTGCATGCCCTGATCAGCCGGCTCGCCGCCCAGGGCCTCGCCATCCTGCTGATCTCGAGCGAGCTTCCCGAGGTGCTGGGCATGAGCGACCGAATCCTGGTCATGAGCGGCGGGCGCATCGCCGCCGCCTTCGACCGGGCGGAGGCGACGCCCGACGCGGTCGGCGCGGCGATGACGCGGTCCGGCGACGCGGCGGAGGCGGCCTGATGACCACGATCACGGCCGCGGCCCGCTCCTCGGCCCGGAGCGGACGGTTCGGCCGCTTCCTCGGAGCCTACGGCCAGGAACTGGTCATCCTCGGCGCCCTCGTCGCGCTCTTCGTCGTGGTCGGCGCCGTCAACCCGCGCTTCCTGAGCGACACCAACCTGACGAGCATCTTTTCGAGCAACGCCTATATAGCGGTGGCCGCGCTCGGCATGTCCCTGGTCATCATCTCGGGCCATATCGACGTGTCGATCGGCTCGCTGATCGGCGTGCTGGCCACGCTGTCCGGCACGCTCGCGGTCGGCGGCTATCCGGTCTGGGTCGCCTGGACGGCGCCGATCCTCGCCGGCGTGGTGGTCAACGCCTTCGTCGGCGGCCTCGTCGCCTATGCCCGCATCCCGTCGATCGTGGTGACGCTGGGCATGCTGTCGATCCTCAAGGGCGGCCTGATCAGCGTCACCGACGGCGCCTGGATCACCAACCTGCCGGCCGACTACCTGATCGCCCAGAAGCGCCTCTTCGGCCTGCCGCTGCCGATCTACTTCATGGTCGTGCTGACGCTCCTCACCGCCTTCTGGATGCGCTATTCGGCCTTCGGCCGGTCGATCTATGCCGTCGGCGGCAATGCCGAGGCGGCGCGGGCCACCGGCATCCGGATCGAGCCCACGACCGTCGCCGTCTTCGCCATCCACGGCGTCTTCGCCGGCATCACCGCCGTGCTGTTCGCGACCCAGCTGCAGGTCATCCAGTCGACCGTGCCGCCCAATCTCGAGCTCACGGTCATCACGGCATCGGTCATTGGCGGGGTGTCGATCCTGGGCGGCATGGGCACGGTGATCGGCTCGACCCTCGCCGCCCTCCTGTTCGCCACCATCGGCTCGGCGCTGATCTTCCTCAACGTGTCGGCCTACTGGCTGCGCGCCGTGCTCGGCCTCCTCATCCTCGTCACGGTGCTCGCCGACATGGTGCGGCGCCGGCGCGTCGCACTCTGAGGAGGCGCCGGTGTCGCTGCGCTTCCTTCTACGGCACGAGACGATCCTCGCCATCCTGGTCGCGCTGGCGCTGGCCCTGCTGGCTACCCAGTCGGACCGCTTCTTCACCATCGACAACCTGCTGAACCAGGGCCGGCTGATGGCCGAGGTCGGTCTCGTGGCGCTGGCCATGACCTTCGTCATCGTCACCGGCGGCATCGACCTATCGGTCGGATCGATCCTCGGGCTCTGCGCCATCCTGCTCGGCGTGTTCTGGAAGACTCTCGGCCTACCGCTGCCCGCCGCGATGACCCTGGCGCTCGTGGTCGGCGCGGTGGCGGGGCTGGTCAACGGCCTGATCATCACCCGCTTCCGGGTGCCGCCGCTGATCGCCACCCTGGCCACCCTCGCCCTCTATCGCGGCCTGGCCGAGGGCATCAGCCAGGCACGCTCGGTGCGCGGCTATCCGGAGTGGTTCTTCGGCCTCGGCCAGGGCGAGGCGCTGGGCGTGCCCTCGCAGCTCTGGATCCTGCTGATCGTCACGGTGGCCGCCGCCGTGGTGCTCGGCCTCACCACCTTCGGCCGCTCGACCTATTCGGTCGGCGCCAACGAGACGGCCGCCCGCTTCTCGGGCATCGGCGTCGACCGCACCAAGCTCTTGATCTACACCGGCTCGGGGCTAATGGCGGGGCTCGCCGCCGTGGTCTTCGTGTCGCGCGTGTCGACCACGCGCTCGGACATGGGCACGGGGCTGGAGCTCGACGTCATCACCGCGGTCGTCCTCGGCGGCACCAGCATCTTCGGCGGCCGTGGCACGATCATCGGCACGGTGCTCGGCCTCATCCTGATGCAGGCCATCAAGAACGGCCTGTCCCTGGCCGGGGTGAAGGGCGACGGCACCATCGTCGTCATCGGCGTGGTGTTGATCCTCGCCATTCTCATCGGCAACCTGTTCCGCCGCGACGGCGACGGCTGACCAAGAAGCGCGGGCCTCGCCGGATTCCGGCCCGCAAACAGTGGAGGAGATGGACATGAGGCGGACGACATGGGCCCTGGCGCTCGGCGTGCTGCTGGCCGCCGGTGCGGCGCGGGCGGATTCGGCCTGGACGGGCGGCGACGACCTGCCGACCAGCCCGCTGGCCTGCGACGGGACGGCCGCGGCGGTGGCGGCGAAGCCCTATGACGGCGGCACCCCGACCGGCGCGCCGGACCGCGCGGGCAAGCCCCTTACCGTGGTCGACATTCCGAAGCTGATCGGCATCGGCTATTTCAACGCGACCTCGAAGGGCATCGCCGACGCGGCCAAGGAGCTCGGCAACGTCAGCGCCAAGACGGACGGGCCGACCAAGGCCAATATCGACGAGCAGATCACCTTCATCGACAACACCATCACCAGCGGCGTCGACGGCATCCTGTTCGCCGCCAACGACCCCGTGGCCATCGCGCCGGTGCTGAAGAAGGCCCTGTCGAAGGGCATCAACGTCGTCGGCTACGACGCCAATTCGACGCCGGACGCCCGCCAGTGGTTCGTCAACCAGGCGGAGTTCAACGGCATCGCCAAGTCGCTGATCGACAACCTGGCGAAGGAGATCGGCGAGGACGGCTCCTTCGCCATCGTCACCTCGACCTTCACCACGCCGAACCAGGCGCGCTGGATCGCCGAGATGGCGGCCTATGCCGAGAAGTGCCACCCGAAGCTGAAATGGCTGGAGACGGTCGAGGCGCAGGAGGACAACATCCTGTCCTTCAACCAGGCGACGACGCTGATCAACAAGCATGGCGACGAGCTCAAGGGCATCGTCGGCATGACCAGCGTGGCGACGCCGGCCTCCGCCGAGGCGGTCACCCAGGCCGGCAAATGCGGTTCGATCGCCGTGGTCGGCCTGGCCACGCCCAACGCCATGAAGCCGTATGTGGCGAAGGACTGCGTCAAGTCGGTGGTGCTGTGGAACCCGGTCGACCTCGGCTATGCCGCCATGTATGTGCTGCGAGCCGTGGCCGACGGCACGCTCAAGCCGGGCGCGACCTCGGTGAAGGCCGGCAAGCTCGGCGACCTGCAGGTCGTCAACGGCAGCGAGATCCTGCTCGGGGCGCCCTTCGTCTTCACCAAGGCGAACATCGACAAGTTCGACTTCTGAAGCCGCGGCAGCGGCCGATGCATCGCCTCTGCACTGAGCAGGGCGGTGCATCGGCCGCCTCAGTCAGTCCCGAGGCCTTTGAGATAGGCGCAGACCATGTCGGCCATGGCGTCGGCATAGGCTGTGATCTCCGCCGCAGTCCGGGGCGTTTCCGAAAACTGCTTGCCCACCGCGCTGAGCGTCGCCGTGATCAGGTCGCCGGCCAGGGCGCGCGTTGCGTCCGAGGCCTCGGGCAGCGCCTCCCGCATGAAGACCTCGACGGAGCGGCGGCCCGACTCCTTCACCTCCCGCGCCTCGGGCGCATCGCGGTAGAGCGGAGCCGCATCGGCGAGCGCCATGCGCATCGCGGCCTCCTCGCATTCCGAGCGGAGGAAGGTATGGACAAGGGTGCGCAGCCGCTCCTGCGGCGGTGATCGGCGATCCTCGAGGATGGTGCGCAGCAGATCGCTGGTCTGCCGCCATTCGTCGCTCTGCAGCCGGAACAGGATCGCCGCCTTGTTCGGGAAGTACTGGTAGATCGACCCGACGCTGACCCCCGCCTTCTCGGCCACCCGCGCCGTGGTGAAGCGCTGGGCACCCTCCTTCGCCAAAACCTGAACAGCGGCCTCCAGGATCGCGTCGACGAGCCCTGTCGAGCGCGCCTGCTGCGGCTGCTTTCGCGAGGAAATCTGCGGTATTTGGCGATCGGACACGGCTATGCGGGGGCAATGCGACTCAGGAACCTGACGAACTAGTCGTATTTTGGCCCCGGCGCAAGAACGCGCCCCTCTTTCGACCGGAGCCCTGCATGACCACCTTGACCACCACCCCGCTCGCCCCCTTGCTGGACCGCCTGTTCGCGGCGGCGGAGGAAACCTCGCCGGCGGCGAGCCCCGATTTGGCCGACCTCTCCGCCGAGGAGCATGCGCGGCTGATGCGGAGCAAGACCGAGTATCTCGACTTCTACGGCCGCCTGAAGGATTTCCCGCTCGCCGTGTCGCGCGAGGCCGGTGCCCTGCTCTACATGCTGGCGCGCGGCTGCGGCGCGCGGACGATCGTCGAGTTCGGGACCTCCTTCGGCATCTCGACCCTGCATCTCGCCGCGGCCCTGCGCGACAATGGCGGCGGCCGCTTGATCACCAGCGAGTTCGAGCCGTCCAAGGTGGCGCGGGCGCGAGAGCACCTGACGGCCGGCGGCGTCATCGATCTGGTCGAGATCCGGGTGGGCGACGCCCTGCAGACGCTGAGCGTCGACCTCCCCGACACGATCGACCTGCTGCTGCTCGACGGCGCCAAGGCGCTCTATCCCGAGATCCTGAGCCTGGTGGAGGGCCGCCTGCGGCCGGGCGCCTTCATCGTCGCCGACAACGCCGATTACAGCCCCGACTACCTGGCCCGGGTGCGCTCGCCCGCCGGCGGCTACCTGTCGACGCCGTTCGGCGAGGATGTCGAGCTGTCGATGCGGATCGGCTGAGACGCCGGCGAGAACGGGGCTTGCCTGCCCGGTCGCGACCCTGTGGAATCCTCCCGCCATCGTCGCGGCGGCCGGCGCCGCGCCGATTGGCCGAGCGGGAGGGGAGCATGGCGAATCCTGTCAGGGTGCTGATCGTCGGCGCCGGGCCGGTCGGGCTGACGCTGGCCGCCGAGCTGACCCGCTACGGCGTGCCCGTGCGCATCGTCGACAAGGCGGCCGCGCGGACCGACAAGTCGAAGGCGCTGGTGCTGTGGAGCCGCTCGCTGGAGCTGCTCGAGCGCGCCGGCGGCGTCGAGCGCTTCCTCGCAGCCGGCATCAAGGCGCATGGCGTCCGGATCTCGAACGGGCGTCAGCTCATCGGCGAGGTCGGCTTCGACCAGATCGAAAGCCCCTACCCCTTCGCGCTGATGATCCCCCAGAACGAGACCGAGCGGCTGCTGGAAACCCGGCTGGAGGAGTTGGGATGCCGGGTCGAGCGTCAGGTCGAGCTGCTGCGCTTCAATGTCCTCACGGCCGGCGGCATCACGGCGACCCTGCGCGACGCCGCCGGCCGTGAGGAGATCGTAGAGGCCGACTGGCTGGTCGGCTGCGACGGCGCGCATTCGGCCGTTCGCCATGGGCTGGGCTTCGACTTCGCCGGCTCGACCCAGCCGAGCGACTGGGTGCTGGCCGATATGCGGCTCGACGGCCTCGGCGTGCCGGACCGGCTCGACATCTTCTGGCACCGGGACGGCATCCTGGCGTTCTTCCCGATCGTCGGGGACCGGTATCGCGTGGTCGCCGATCTCGGCCCCGCGGACGGCAAGGAACAGCGTCCCGGCCCGACTCTGGCGGAGGTACAGGCGCTGGTCGACCAGCGCGGCCCCGGCGGCGTACGGCTGCGCGATCCGATCTGGCTGTCCTCGTTCCGGATCAACGAGCGCAAGGTCAGGGACTACTCCGCCGGCCGCGTCTTCCTCGCCGGCGACGCCGCGCACATCCACAGCCCGGCGGGCGGCCAGGGCATGAACACCGGCATGCAGGACGCGTTCAACCTGGCCTGGAAGCTGGCCCTGGTGGCGAAGGGCACGGCCCGCGCGTCGCTGCTCGACAGCTATTCGGTCGAGCGCAGCGCCGTCGGCGACCGCGTGCTGCGCACCGCCGGGCGGATGACCGATGTCGCGATCCTGCGCAACCCGGTGGCCCAGGCGGTGCGCAATGCCGCGGCCCGGATCGTGCTCGGCCTGTCGCAGGTGCAGCGCCGGATGTCGGACACGCTGACCGAGCTCGAGATCGCCTATCCCGACAGCCCCCTGTCGGTCGCGGCGGCCCATGCGCCGCGCGGCGGTACGTTACCGGCGGCCGGCGAGCGCTGGCTGCCGGTGGCGGGCGATCCGATCGGGTCCGGCGCGGCACCGCGCTTCGCCGTGGCAGGAGCAGATGATGCCGCCGCGCGTCTCGCGGCGATCTTCCCCGACCTCGTCGACACGCGGGCGCGGCCGGCGCCGTCGGAGGACGGGCTGTGGCTGATCCGCCCCGACGGCTATGTCGGGCTGGTCGCCGGACCGGACTGGCAAGCCCCGGCGGAACGCTATCTGGCGGCGATCGCCACGGAGATCGGGCCGTGAAGCCCTCCTGGGGCTAGGCCGACACGATCGCCTCGATTTCGGCCTCCGGAAGGCCGACGGAGGCTGCAGCGGCGCGGGTGTCGCCCCAGGTCGCGTCGTCGATCGGGATGCCTTCGGCGGCGCGGCGCCGGCGGGTCGCGGCCTCGACCTCGCCCGGCAGCAGCACCGGTGCCGCCGGATCGGCCGGCGGCGATCCCTTCACCCAATCGCAGAAGCGCAGGATCTCCGCCGTGTAAGCGGCGCGGTCGGGCAGCCGGCCGACGTCGATGGCGATGCTGGTCATGGTGTTCTCCAGC
Organism: Inquilinus sp. OTU3971; assembly: GCF_038440215.1. Lineage (NCBI taxonomy): Bacteria > Pseudomonadati > Pseudomonadota > Alphaproteobacteria > Rhodospirillales > Rhodospirillaceae > Inquilinus > Inquilinus sp. OTU3971. The sequence continues at coordinate 39,656 of NZ_JASATH010000020.1, forward strand.
ACCGTGACGCCCGGGGCGGTGCAGCCGCCGCCCGACAGCGCGCCGGACAGGATGTCGGTCAGGATGTTGAGGCCGGCGCCGCGGTGGCCGCCGAAGGGCAGGATCGCGCCGCCGGCGTAGAAATCGGCCGGGTCGGTAGTCGGCTGCCCGGCCTTGTCGACGATGATGCCGGGCCCGACCGTCTCGCCCTTGTTCTTCGCCACCAGCAACTTGCCCTCGGCGGTCATGGCGGTGGTGATGTCGAGCAGGATCGGATCGCGCCCCTCGACAGGCACGCAGATCGCCATCGGGCTCGGCGACAGCCGCCGGTCGCTGCCGCCGAACGGCGTCACCATCAGCCCGAGGCCGGTGGTGTTCAGGAAATGCAGCGAGACCAGGCCGTGCCCGGCCAGCCGTTCGGCCCAATCGCCCAGCCGGCCGAGATGGCCGGACCGGCGGATGGTGACCAGCGCGATGCCATGCGCCTTGGCGCGTTCGGCCAGCAGATCGGTGGCCTGCTCGCCGATGGTCTGGCCGAAGCCGAACTGCCCGTCGACCACCACCAGGCTGCCGCCGTCGAAGACCAGGTCGGCGCTGCGGCCGGGGAAGACCGTGCCGGCGCGGAGGAAGTCGATGTAGCGTTTGGTGCGCACCACGCCGTGCGAGTCATGGCCGCACAGGTTGCTGTCGACGAGGTGGCGGGCGATCCGCCCCGCCTCCTCCGCCCCGCAGCCGCCGGCGGCGAAGATCCGCTGCACGACCCCGGTCAAGGGCCCGACCTCGATCAGCCTCATGATGTCCTCCCCGCGCTGTTGCCTTGCTTTTGCCGGGCATTATAGCGCAGCGGCAGTCATCTGGCCGTTCGGTCTGCGTGCCGCGCCAGGAACATCGGCCCGACGCGGATGCCGGTGCGGCCCTCATCGTCCCGGGCCGCCAGCTCCAGCGCCTCGCCCTCGTACAGGATCCCGTGCATGCGCCAGCTGCCGTCCGGCAGCTGCTCGCAGTCATGGGTGCAGAAATACTCGATCAGGCATTTCAGGCGGCCGTCGGCGTAGAACAGATGCGTCGGGTTGAAGTCCGGGCCGTAGACACCGAGATGCGGCACCAGCTCGGCCGGCGCATCGGAATGCACGGTGTCGCGCCGGGCCCAGTGCTTGCCCTTCCAGCCCAGCACGCCTTCGGCGCTGAAGGTCAGGTCGAGATGCGGATAATCCGCCTCTTCCCCATAGATCCGGCCATCGATGGTGAAGGCGTCGCCGCCGCGCCATTTCAGCTCCAGCGGCACGCCCTCGCCCATCAGGTACAGCCGGCCGTCCTTCTCCCGCATCTCAACGCTCTCGCTGCCGTCCGCGGCCTGGTAGAGGCCTGGCATCGCCGTCAGATGGGCCGCGGTCAGCGGCGGATGCTTCGCCGGCGGGGCCGGGGACCGACCCATCTTGCGCGACGCCAGGGCCAGCCGCAGCGCCCGCCGCGACAGCCGGGTGCCGATCTGGTTGGTGAAGTCCAGGGTGCTGAAGATCAGCACCGCCAGACCCGCCTGGGGCAACGCCACAAACTGGGTGGCATAGCCATAGACCGCGCCGCCATGGCCGACCCAGGTCCAGCCGTCGATATCGCCGACGCCGAAGCCCAGGCCGTAGCCCTTGCTGCTGCTGTGGCCGGCCGCCGCCCGGCCCACCACCGTCCACATCTGCTTCAGGCTGGCGGGCGACAGGATGGACTGCCCGTCCGGGGCGAAGCCGCCGCGCAGCATGCAGCAAGCGAACTTCGCCATGTCCGGCGCGGTCGAGGCGATGGCGCCGGCCGGCGACCCGCCGAGGTCGAAGACCGGCGCCGGGAAGTCGCGGTCGACATCCCACATCCAGGCCGGGGCCAGCCGGTCCCGCACCTCGGGCGTCAGCACCGCGCTGCTCTCGGCCATGCCCAGCGGCTGGAAGATGTGGCGGTCGACATACTCGGCATACCCCATGCCGCTGACCCGCTCCAGCACCGCGCCCACCACGGCGATGGCGGCGTTGGAGTAGTGCACGATCCCGGCGCTGGGATCCTCCTTCAGCACCGAGGTCTTCAGCCCCTCGACCGTCATCGCCAGCCCCGGCCGCCGGTCGTCCAGGTAGTGGCCGTCCTTCGGCTCGCGCACCAGGCCGGAGGTGTGGCTCATCAGCTTGCGCAGCGACACCTGGGCGCCATACGGGCCGCTCTCGCGCCCGGCGAACGGGTTCACCGGGCGGAAGTCCGGGATATAGGCGGACACGTCGGCGTCGATGTCCACGAGCCCCTTCTCGGCCAGCTGCATGATGCCGATCGCGGTGAACATCTTGGTCAGGGAGCCGATGCGGAACGGCGAATGCCCGTCCAGCCGGTGGCTGAGATCCGGCCGCACCACATGGCCGGTGGCCAGCAGGCCGTCGCGGTCGACCACGGCGTAGGAGATCGACGGGATCGCCTTGTCCCCGACCTCATGCGCGATGAATTCCTCCAGGCCGGCGGCCAGGGCACGGGCGTCCATTCGGGTGTCTCCTCTCAGGTCCGGAGGCGGGGGTCGAGGATGTCGCGCAGCGCGTCGCCCAGCAGGCTCCAGGACAGCACGAACAGGAAGATCGCGGCGCCGGGGAAGGCCAGCGTGTACCAGTAGCGGAACGGGCTGTCGCCGCGGCCGACGATCCAGTTGCGGGAATAGCTGATCAGCTGGCCCCAATCGGCGTAGCCCGGCTCGCCCCCGACGCCGAGGAAGCTGAGGGCGGAGGCGGTCAGCACCATCGACCCCGTCATCATCGTGGCCAGCACCAGCACCGGGAAGAAGGCGTTCGGCAGGATGTGCCGCAGCAGCAGCCGGGCGTCGCGCGTGCCGTAGGACCGCGCGGCCTTGACGTAGTCCAGCTCCTTCACCCGCAGGATCTCGCTGCGGATGACGCGGGCATAGTTCATCCAGCCAAAGGCGGTCAGCGCGATCGTCATCGGCCCGATGCCCTTGCCCAGGAGCGTGGTCAGCACCATCGCCGCGATCAGGAACGGCACGGCCAGGAAGACGTCGACGATGCGCATCAGCACCTCGTCCACCATGCCGCCGTAGAAGGCCGACACCGCCCCCACCACGACGCCGATCAGGGTCGAGATCAGGACCACGCCGAGGCCGATCTTGAAGGCGGTGCGGGTGCCCCAGACCAGGCCGTAATAGATGTCGAACTGACCCTCGGTGGTACCCAGCAGGGCCCGGGCCGAGGGCGGCTGCGGCGTGGCGCGGAAGCCGCTGCGCGGGATCTCGTAGGGCGAGGTCTGGTACGGCTCCGGCGGCGCGATTACCGGGGCCAGCGCGGCGACTGCGACGAAGCCCGCCAGGACCAGGATGCCCAGCAGCGACAGCGGGTTGCGCAGCAGATACCCGACGATCCTCATGCCAGCCTCACCCGCGGGTCGAACAGGGGGTACAGCAGGTCCACCACCAGGTTGAGGACCACCAGCACCAGCGAGAAATAGAGGGCGAAGCCCAGCACGGCCGGGAAATCCAGGTTCGAGGCCGCATTCGCCGCGAACTGGCCGATGCCGTGATAGTCGAAGATGGTCTCGGTGATGACGACGCCGCCCAGCATCGCCGCCACCTCCATCCCCGCCAGCGTCACCACCGGCAGCAGGGCGTTGCGCCGGGCATGCCGGTTCTGCACCACCCGCTCGCTCATGCCCTTGGCCCGGGCGGTGCGGACATAGTCCTGGCGCAGCGCCTCCAGCATCGAGGTGCGCATGATCCGGGTCATCGACGCCAGGTTGACATAGGTCAGCGTCACCACCGGCAGCACCAGGTGGCGCAGGGAATCCAGGAAGATCGCGAGATTGCCGTTCAGCAGCGCGTCGACCGTGTTCAGCCCGGTCCAGCGCCGGAAGCCGTCGCCTCCGATCTCGACCAGCGCCCATTGGCTCAGCCGCCCCGGCGGGAACCAGCCGAACGAGCCGTAGAACACCATCAGCACCAGCAGGCCGAAGACGAAGGTCGGAAACGACCAGCCGAGCACGGTGAACAGGCGGATGCCGTGGTCGACCGGCCGGTTCAGATGCACGCCGGCCCGGCTGCCCAGCCAGATCGCGCCCAGGATGCCGGGCACGAAGGCGAAGACCACCAGCTCCAGCGTCGCCGGGAACAGCGAGACCAGAGCCTCGGCCACCGGCATCCGCGCCGTCTCCGACCAGCCGAGATTGCCCTGCAGGATGTTGCCGATCCAACGGCCGTACTGCAGGTAGAACGGGTCGTTCAGCCCATATTTCTCGATCAGCGCCGCGACCTGGGCGGCGCCGCCCTTCAGCGCGTCCGGGCTTCCGACATAGGTGATCACGCGCTGGGTTGGCGTCAGCATCATCTGCATCGCGAAGATCATCAGCGTCAGCGCGAAGAAGACGACGGGAACGAAGGACATGCGTCGGATCGCATAGGCCAGCATGGGCAGTCCCGGGCAGTGGCAAATCGATGGGGTTTCAAGCCGATACGGGACAGCAGGGGCGCGGCCGGCCTTGCCGGCGCCCCTGCCCCGGTGGCCGGGCCTATTTCTCCTTCTTCGAGATGGGATAGAAGTCCCAGGCGCCGTATTCGATCATGTTGTGGACATAGCCGTCGACCCAGTCGCGCGTGACGATGGAGCCGTATTCCTCCCACAGGAACTGGGTGGTGGCGTATTCGTGGCTCATGTCCTGCAGCTTGGCGTAGATCTTCTCCCGCTCCGCCGGGTCGACCGTGGTCCAGGCCTGTTTCAGGAGGGGATCGAACTTGTCACGCATCAACTGGCGATAGCCCTCGCCGACCATGCCCCCGACCAGACCGGTGCTGGACAGGTAGTAGGTCGCGGCCCCCAGCGGCCCGCCCGGATCGGAGTAGTCGGGCCCCCAGCCCATGATCGCCATCGATGCGCTGGGCTCGGCGCCGCCATAGACCTTGTCGGCGAAGGTGGCGGCCTGCAGCTGCTGGATCTTCAGCCTGAACTTCGGATTGATCCGGGCCAGGTTCTGCTGCAGGACCGACAGCGCCGAATGATACGCGGTGTTGCCTTCGCTCATATAGGCTGTCAACTCGAAGCCGTTCTCCCAGACCTGGCCGCCCCAGGCCTTCTTGAAGTGCTCCGCCGCCTTCTCGGGGTCGAAGGAATAGACCGGGCTGTCCGGCCGGTAGCCCATGATGCCGCGCACGGTAGGCCCGCGCAGCTGGACGGTCTTGCCCAGCAGCACGTCGTCGAGCAGCAGCTGGTAGTCCTGGGCGTAATTGAAGCCCTTGCGCACGTCGATGTCGCTGAAGAAGTCGGGCGGGATGCCCTTGCCGTCCAGCTTGCCGCTGCCGATCGCCGGGTTGTCCACCGCGGTGACCGGCCAGATGTAGAAGATCGAGCGGCCGAACACCTGGGGCAGGCCCTGGGTGACCTTGATGCCGGGCTTCTCTCCCACCTCATCGAGGAACTCCACAGGCGTCGTCACCACGTCGGCGTCGCCGGCCTCGAGCTGCAGCAGGCGGGTGGTCCATTCGGGCACCGACCGCAGCACGACGCGCTCCAACTGGGCCGGGCCCTGCCAGTAGCCGTTGAACCGCTTCATGGTGATCTTCTTCTGCGACCGATCCCAGTCCTCGACCATGAAGGGGCCGCTGCCGTTCTCGACCTCGAACAGCTTGTCCTCGCCCAGCTCGGGCTTGTGGAACGCCTTCCAGGTGCCGGCGGTGCCGTCCCAGTCACCCTGGTCGCGAGTCCATTCCTGATCGAGGATCGAGGTGGCGAAGGGCAGCGCCATGATGCCCAGCGTGGCCGGGAACGGCGCGTCCAGCACGATCGTTACCCGGTCGCCGTCGACCTTGATCTTGTCGGACAGCGCGTCATGCACCTTGGCGAGGCCGGCGGCATCGACCTCGGCGAAGGTCTTCACCCCGGCCAGGTCCATGGCCCAGGCCTCGATGTTCGGGTACTTGCCGGCGGTGATCATCTCGGTCACCGCATTGGCCATCCAGCTGTCGCCCTGCAGGATGGCGCGCATCAGCGAATACTTGACATCCTGGGCCGTCAGCTCGCCGTAACCGGGGATGATCGCCGCCTTCTCCTGGTCGGTCAGCTCGTCATACAGCTTCCAGGCGATGGCGCCATCCGCGCCCTTGACCCCGACCTTGTGGGTATAGACCCCCTTGCGGATCGGGAAGGTGTAGCTGATCGACCCGTTCTCGCCCGGCTTGATCAGCCCGTTCTCCAGTGACGGCACCTCGGTCGACAGGGCCGGCACGAACTCCGAGATCTCGCTGCCCTTGTAGTTCAAGAGCCGCATATGGGTGTTGATCGAGACGTAGGTGTTGGGGGTGTCGGCCATATAGGCCGGGTCCAGCGTGCGGATGTCGCTGGTCCAGAGATAGACCAGGGTGCCGGGGTTCTTCAGCTCGGCCTGCGCCGCGCCGGACAGGGCCAGCAAGGCGATGCCAAGGCTGGGGCCGATCCAACTCTTCATCGAGAAGCCTCCTGTTGACGGGCGCTTCGCCCTTATGGGTCGCCTGGAACGGCGATCTGCCGGCAGTGTGTCCTAGGTCCGACGATAAGGCCATACCGAATACGCCCAATTTTCCCCGATCCGGAAAACCTTTAGCGTATCGGAATACAACCCCAGGTCATGACCCGCTCAGGCCTCCGCGCGCACGAAATGCCGGTCGGACACCCGCTGCATCGGCAGGAACACCGGCTCGAAATCGGGCGGCCGCACCGCGCTCGGGATCTCGTCCGCCAGCAGCAGGCGGTTCTCCGGCCGCTCCCGCGGATTGGCGACGGGGACGGAGGACAGCAGCTTGCGGGTGTAGCTGTGCCGCGGGTTGCCGAAGACCTCGCGCCGGCTGCCGATCTCGACGATCTGGCCGAGATACATCACCGCCACGCGATGGGCCATCCGCTCCACCACCGCCATGTCGTGCGAGATGAACAGGACGGAGATCCCGGTCTCCGCCTGCAGGTCCATCAGCAGGTTGATGACCTGGGCCTGGATGGTGACGTCCAGCGACGCCACCGCCTCGTCGGCGATCACCAGCTTCGGCCGGGTGCTCAGCGCCCGGGCGATGCAGATGCGCTGGCGCTGGCCGCCGGAGAAGGCGTGCGGATGGCGCCGCGCATGCTCGGGCGTCAGCCCTACCCGCTGCAGCAGCTCGGCGACGCGCGCCCCGACCTCGGCCCGCGACAGGCCGCCATGGACCAGCATCGGGTCGGCGATCGCCTGCCCTACGGTCATGCGCGGGTTCAGCGAGCTGAACGGGTCCTGGAACACCATCTGCACCCGGCGGCGCAGGGCCTGGATCTCGCGCGCCGGCTGGCCCAGCGTCTCGCGGCCCTCGAACCGGATCGAGCCGGAGACCGGCCGGTCCAGCTGCAGGATGCTGCGGCCGATGGTGGATTTGCCGCAGCCGCTTTCGCCGACGAGGGCCAGCGTCTCGCCCGGAAAGATCTCGAACGACACGTTCTCGACCGCATGGACCCGGCCGGTGACCTTGCCGAAGACGCCGGAGCGCAGGTCGAAGCGGGTGGTCAGCTTCTCGACCGCCAGCAGCGGGGTCATGCCGGCACCGCCTCGACGCTCACGGCGTCACGCGCTTCGGCCAGGGCGTCGCCCGTCTCGACCAGCGGGAACCGCTCGGGCTCGTCCTTGTCGGCCATGCTGCCCAGGCGCGGCACCGCGGCCAGCAGCGCGCGGGTATAGGCGTGCAGCGGCGACTCGAACACCTCGTAGACCGTCCCGGTCTCCACGATCTCTCCCTTCAGCATGACGCAGATGCGGTCCGCCATCTCGGCCACCACGCCCATGTCATGGGTGATGAACAGCACCGACATGCCGATCTCGCCCTGCAGCGCCCGCACCAGGTCCAGGATCTGGGCCTGGATGGTGACGTCCAGCGCCGTAGTCGGCTCGTCCAGGATCATCAGCGACGGGCGGCAGCACAGCGCCATGGCGATCATCACCCGCTGGCGCATGCCGCCGGACAGCTGGTGCGGATACTGGTCCAGCCGCTTCTCCGCCTCCGGCACCCGCACCAGCTTCAGGGCGTTGAGCGCGATCGCGCGCGCCTCCGCCGCGCTCTTCTTCTGATGCCGCATGATCGCCTCGGCGATCTGGAAACCGATGCTGAAGACCGGGTTCAGGCTGGCCATCGGGTCCTGGAACACCATCGAGATGTCGGATCCCCGCACATCCCTCATCCGCTTCTGCGGCAGCCGGACCAGATCGGCCACCTCTCCCCCGCGGAGGCGCATGCGGACCGACCCGCCGACCAGCCGGGCGCCGTCATACTCGGCCAGGCGCATGATGGTCATCGCGGTGACCGACTTGCCGCTGCCCGATTCCCCGACCAGCGCCAGCGTCTCACCTCGGCCGATATGGAACGAGACGCCCTTCACCGCGCACAGGGTCTCGCCCCCGCCCAGCGAGAACGACACCTGGAGATTCTCGACCTCGAGCACGCGATCGTCCTGCATGGCGGCTCCGACGCTGGGGCAAGAAGAAATTTCCTATACGCTAAAAAATACCGTATGCAACAGTGGTCCCTGCCACAAGCACCAATGACAAGCCGGGAGGACGGAATGCGTCTCTACATCTCCGCCGACATCGAGGGCATCGTCGGGGTGGTCAGCCGCGACCACACGAGTCCCGAGGGCTTCGAATACGAGCGGGCACGCGACTGGATGACTGACACGGTGGTCGCCGCCTGCGAGGCGGCGCAGGAGGCCGGGGCGACCGGGATCGTGGTCAGCGATTCGCACGGCAACGGCGAGAGCATCAAGATCGAGAAGCTGCCGGAGAGCGTGCAGCTGGTGCGCAGCTGGCCGCGGCCGCTGTGCATGATGCAGGGCATCGAGGTCGGCGAGTTCGCCGGCGCCCTGCTGATCGGCTACCACTCCGGCGCCAGCAACCCGGCCGGCGTGCTGGCGCACACGCTGAGCGGCAGCGCCTTCCAGGAGGTGCGCGTCAACGGCCAGGTGTTGAACGAGGCCGGGCTGAACGCCGCCATCGCCGGCCATTACGGCGTGCCGGTGATCTACGCCTCGGGCGACGATGTGGCGACCGCCGAGATCCGCGACATCCTCGGCGACATCGAGACGACGACGGTGAAATGGGCGCACAGCACGCGCTCCGCCCGCACCCTGACGCCGGCGGCGGCCCATAAGGCGGTGCGCGCCGGCGTAAAGCGCGCCATTGCCCGGATCGGCGAGGCCAAGCCGTTCCGGCTGAAGCCGCCCTTCGCCCTGGAGGTGCGGTTCCGCCACCGCCTGCCGGTCGAGCACCTGGCCTATCTGCGCTTCGTCACCCAGGTCGACACCTACACCATCCGCTACGAGGCGGAGGATGCAGTCGACATGTCGAAGTTCCTGATGTTCCTGTTCGGCTACAGCGTCACCGCGACGATGTAGCCCCGGCTGACCGTGCCCGGCCCCGCGGCCGGGCGCGGCCCGGTCAGATCGTGAACAGCGAGCGCAGCGTTCCCTCCAGGTCGGGATCGGGGCTGGAGCAGACGGCCAGCACCGTGGCGTCGCCCTCGCCCACCGAGATGTAGGCATGGCCCATGGTGCTGTCGATATAGATGCTGCCGCCCTTCTCCAGCCGCACCGGCGCGTAGTGGTCCGTGTGCACCTCAATCGCCCCTTCGACGACGTAGATGAACTCCTCCCCCGAATGACGCACCAGCGGGCCGAACTCCTCGATGGTGCGGGTCTTCACCCGGCCGATCTCCGGCACCATCCGCTTCCGCTGCAGCTCGGTGCAGAGATACAGGTAGTCGTAGTTCTGGGTGACCTGCAGCAGCCCCTCCCCGGGCTGGCTGATCGACCGCCGGGCCAGGGCCGCCCCCGATCCCGCCGGCGGCGCCAGCAGCTCGGCCAGGTTGATGCCCAGCCCCTCGCTGATCTGCAGCAGCTTGTCGTAGGTCAGCGACATCTGGTCGTTCTCGACCTTCGACAGGGTCGAGACCGCGACCCCGGTCCGCCGGTTGACGTCCTGCAGCGTCCAGCCGTGCCGGCGCCGCAGCGCCTTCAGGCATTCCCCGAGCTTGGGCTGATTGGACATGCGCGGACCCGGACGATGGTTGGTCGATCACCCTATGTCGAGTTCGGGTCTTATCGCAAGAACCATGAATTTTCCTATACGATAAATTATTTGACACAAACACTATCATCCCGCAATCTTGACCAAAGGGAGGCTGCCGGATGGATGTTGTCGACGTCGCCGTGATCGGGGGAGGCATCGCCGGCGCGTCGCTGGCCCGCGCTGTTGCGGACGGCCGCCGGGTGCTGCTGCTCGAGCGCGAGAGCCAGGCCGGGTATCATTCCAGCGGCCGGTCCGCCGCCCTGTTCTCCGAGACCTACGGCAACGCCGTGGTGCGCGCCCTGTCGACCGCCAGCCGCGACTTCCTGCAGGCCCCGCCCGAGGATTTCGCAGGCTTCGTCCTGACCCGACCGCGCGGCGCCATGCATGTCGGCCGGCCGGGCCAGGAGGCGGCGATCCGCAGCCGGGCGGAGGCTCTGGCGGCCCTGGTCCCGAGCGTGCGCGAGATCGGCGCCGACGATGCCGTGGCCCGGTTCCCGGTGCTGCACCGCGTCGGCGGCGCGGTGTTCGAGCCGGAGGCGCTGGACCTCGACACCAATGGGATGCTGCAGGGGTCGCTGCGCGGCCTGCGCCGGCGCGGCGGCGAGGTGCGCACCGGGGCCGAGGTCACGGCCCTGGCGCCGCTGCCCGGCGGCGGCTGGCGGATCGAGACGACGGCCGGCGCGGTCGAGGCCGGCATCGTGGTCAACGCCGCCGGGGCCTGGGCCGATTCGATCGCGGCGCTGGCCGGGGTCGCCCCGGTCGGGCTAGTGCCGAAGCGGCGCACCGCCTTCCTGTTCGACGCGCCGGGCCATGCGGTCGACGGCTGGCCGATGGTGGTCGACCTGGACGAGACCTTCTACATCAAGCCGGATGCCGGCAGGCTGCTGGGCTCCCCCGCCGACGAGACGCCGAGCCCGCCCTGCGACGCGCAGCCGGAGGAGATCGACGTCGCCGTCGCGGTCGACCGGATCGAGAGCGCGACCACGCTGACGATCCGGCGCCTGACCCATCGCTGGGCCGGGCTGCGCAGCTTCGTCGCCGACAAGACGCCGGTACTGGGCGTCGACCCCGAGGCGCCGGGCCTCTTCTGGTGCGCCGGCCAGGGAGGCTATGGTTTCCAGACCGCGCCGGCGATGGCCCGGCTGGGGGCGGCGCTGCTGCGCGGCGACGCGGTGCCCGAGGATCTCGCCCGGCTGGGCGTCACCGCCGCCGCCCTGTCCCCCGGCCGTTTCCGGGCCGGTGTCGTCGGCCCCATCGCAACGGAGGCGCATCCGTGAAGATCTTCATCGCCGCCCTGGTCACCGAGACCAACACCTACTCGCCGCTGCCGACCGGCGCCGCCAGCTTCTACGCACCGGAGACCTACCGGCGGCGCGACGCCAGCCTGGACGACACCGTGGCCGAGACGATCTGCCAGAAGACCTGGCGCAGGCTGGCCGAACGCGACGGGCACGAGCTGGTCGAGAGCGTCACCGCCATCGCCCAGCCGGCCGGGCGCACCATCCGGACGCTCTACGAGAGCCTGCGCGACGACATCCTGGACGACCTGCGTCGGGCCGGGCCGGTCGATGTCGTGCTGCTGCTGATGCATGGCGCCATGGTGGCCGACGGCTATGACGACTGCGAGGGCGACACGGCCGAGCGGGTGCGCGCCATCGTCGGCCCCGACGTGCCGGTCGGCATGGAGCTGGACCTGCACTGCCACCTGACCGACCGGATGATCGAGGCCTGCACCGCGATCATCGGGTTCAAGGAATACCCGCACACCGACATGGAGCCGCGGGCGGTCGAGCTGTACGAGCTGTGCCTGCGCGCCCGCCGCGGCGAGATCCGGCCGGTGATGGCGCTGCATGACTGCCGCATGATCGGCATGTGGCGCACCCCGGCCGAGCCGATGCGCGGCTTCGTCGACCGCATGCAGGCGCTGGAGGGCCGCGACGGCATCCTGTCGGTCACCTTCGGCCACGGCTTTCCCTGGGGCGATGTCGAGGATGTCGGCGCCCGGATGCTGGTGGTGGCCGACGGCGACCGCGACAGGGCCCGCCGCGTGGCCGAGGATCTGGGCCGGGAGATCTGGGACCTGCGCCATGCCACAGCGACCCCGCACGACACCGTGGACAAGGCGCTGGACCACGCCCTGGCGGCGCCGCGCGGCCCGGTGGTGCTGGCCGACGTGGCCGACAATGCCGGCGGCGGCGCGCCCGGCGACAGCACCTTCATCCTGAGCCGGATCATCGACCGCGGCATCGGCAACGTGCTCAGCGGCTGCTATTGGGACCCGCAGGCGGTGGCGCTGTGCGAGGAGGCCGGCGAGGGCGCCGTCTTCGACCTGCGCATCGGCGGCAAATGCGGCCCGGCCTCGGGCGACCCGGTCGATCTGCGGGTCACGGTCAAGCGCGTGCTGCCGGTGCTGGTCCAGACCGGGTTGAGCGAAGACCGGTCGCCGCTGGGCCGCGGCGTCTGGGTGCAGGCGGCCAACGAGGTCGACCTGGTGCTGGTGACGCTGCGCAGCCAGACCTTCGCGCCCGACGCCTACACTGCCTTCGGCATCGACCCTTCCCGCAAGGCGATCATCGTGGTGAAGTCGACCCAGCATTTCCATGCCGGCTTCGCCCCGATCGCGGCCGAGATCCGCTACGTCACCACGCCGGGCGCGATCCCGCCCAGCTTCGGCGACATCCCCTACACCAAGCGCCGCCTGCCGTTCTGGCCGCGCATGGAGAACCCCTTCGCCTGATACCGCCTCCCGGGAGGACGCCATGAGCCACGACAGCCCCCTGCCCCCGGACCTCAGCGCCCGGATCGACGCGCTGTTCGCGCGCTGGGCCCGGCCGGATTCGCCCGGCGCCGCGGTCCGCGTCACCCGGCACGGGCGCGAGATCCATCGAGGCTGCTACGGCATGGCCGACCTGGCCCATGCCGTGCCGATCGACGAGCGCACGGTGATCCGCATCGGGTCGCAGACCAAGCAGTTCACCGTGCTGCTGGCGCTGATGCTGGAGGCCGAGGGCAGGCTGTCGATGGAGGACGATGTCCGCCGCCACCTGCCCTGGCTGCCGGAGTATCCGCAGACGGTGACGCTGCACCACCTAGCCGCCAATGTCGGAGGCTTGCGGGATTTCCTGGAGATCATGATCCTGGGCGGGTTGCCGGTCTCGGCACCGTCCACCCGCGCCGGGGCGCGCCGGATCATCGGCCGGCATGGCGGCGTGAACTTCCGGCCCGGCACCGACCTGATCTACTGCAACACCGGCTTCTTCCTGCTGTCGGAGATCGTCGAGCAGGTCTCGGGACAGAGCTTCAACCAGCTGCTGGAGGAGCGCATCACCGGGCCGCTGGGCATGCGCGACACCCGGCTGATGCCCCGGGATTCTGAGATCCTGCCGCGGCTGGCGGACCATCACACCCGCGGGTCGGACGGCGGCTGGCACAAGGCGCAATGGGGCGTGGTGCTGGGCGGCGAAGGCGGCATGGTCTCGACGCTCGAGGACATGACGCTGTGGCTGGCCAATCTCGACGCGCCGAAGGTCGGCACGCCGGAGATGATCGCCCGGATGTCGACGCCCGGCGCGGTGATCGACGGCATCCCCTCACCCTACGGCCTGGGCCTCGTCACCTGCCGCTACCGCGGCCTGGCCAGCATCGGCCATGGCGGCGGCGTCGCCGGCGGCCGCTCGGAATCGGTGCGCTTCCCGGAGGCCGGGATCGGCATCGTCATCCTCGGCAACACCGACGACATGGGCCCGTTCTCCCTGGCCCGGCGGATCCTCGACCTGGTGCTGGGCCATGAACCCGGCCCGTCGCGCTCGGCCGGCGCGACCGAGCGGCTGGCCCGCGCCGCCGGGCTGTACCGGGCCGAAGACGGCGACGACGTGTTCGGCATCGCCGTGAAGGACGGCGAACCGATCTTCGTCAGCAACATGGGCGGCGGCCTGCCGATCGGGCAAGTCGGCGACGACAGCTTCATGCCCGAGCGGGGCATCGTGGCGCTGGAGTTCACGCCGCGCGGCGACGGCAGCATCGACACGCGCTGGTTCGGTCGGGCGCAGCGCTTCCACCGTCTGTCCGACACCGCCCTGCCGACCGCGCCAGGCCTGGCCGGGCGCTATGCCGACGCCGCCACCGGCTTCACGGCGGAGATCGGCGAGGACAGCGGCGAGACGGTGCTACGCCTGCGCACGCCCTACGGCACGTGGGAGACGGCGCTGGAGGCCCGCGCCCCGGACCTGCATCTGGCGCTGCCGCGGCGGGTCCTCGCCGACGCTCCGCCCCCAGCGATCGAGGCCGGCGGCTGGCTGTTCACGGTCCGCCGCGTTCCCGACGGCATCATGCTGAACGACGATCGCACCAAGCGGCTGCTGCTGACCCGCACACATTGATGCCCCGTACGGCTCAGGGCACGGCGCCGACGGCGTTCACCGGGCAGAGATAGACCGAGCTGGTCGCCGTGATCATCAGGAGGTCGCGGCCGGCGCCACCGAAGGTCAGGTTGGCGGCACGCTCCGGCAGGTTCACCCGGCCGATCAGCGTGCCGTCGGGAAGGTAGCATCGGACGCCCTCATCGGCCGCCATCCACAGCCGGCCTTCGGTGTCGACGCGCAGGCCGTCGAAATGGCCATGGGCCTCGGCCAGAACCTCGCCGCCCGACAGCGTCCCGCCGGACCCAACGCGGAAGCGGCGCAGATGGTTGGGACCATCCGGCCGTTCGGTGCTGCCGGTGTCGACGAGGTAGAGCAGGCTTTCGTCCGGCGAGAAGGCGAGGCCGTTCGGCATCACGAAATCATCTGTCATCTGCCGGACCGCGCCGGTTGCCGGATCGAACCGGTAGACATGGCAGCCTTCGACGTCCGGCCCCTCGCCGCGGTCCTTCGCCCGGCCGTAGCTGGGGTCGGTGAACCAGATCGTACCGTCCGACGCCACCACGACGTCGTTCGGAGAGTTGAAGCGGCGGCCGTCGATCCGGTCGACCAGCGGCGTGACCGTGCCGTCCGGCTCCATCCGCGCGATCCGGTGCGGCGTCTGCTCGCAGGTGACCAACCGCCCCTCGCGGTCGACCGTGTTGCCGTTCGGGCTGTTCGCCGGCTGGCGGAAGATGGAGACCCTTCCCGTCGCCTGCTCCCAGGCCAGCATCCGGTCGCCCGGGATGTCCGACCAGACCAGCAGGCCGCGCGCGGCGAGCCAGGCCGGCCCTTCGGTCCAGCGGCTGCCGGTCCAGATCCGTTCGACCCGGGCGTCCGGCACGGTGCAGGCGGCGAAGCGCGGATCGACGATGTCGAAGGCGGGCTCGTCGAGCGGGCCGAGGTCTACCAATTCGTCACCGATCCGTCGTTGCGCTTCAGATGCGGCGCCTCCCAGAACTTGAAGCTCTGCTGCTTGACCAGCTCCTCATTCACCTCGACGCCGAGGCCGGGCGCGTCCGTCACCGGATAATGGGCGTTCTCGATCCGCGGCTGGACCGGGAACAGCTCGGCATTGTCGAAGCCGAGCTGCTCGGCCGCCGAGGTCCGGGTTTCCAGCCAGGAGAAGTTCGGCACCGCGGCAGCGAAATGCACCGTCGCCGCCGTGCAGATCGGCCCGAGCGGATTGTGCGGCATCATGTCGACATAGTGCGCCTCGCTCCAGCCGGCGACCTTCATCGCCTCGGTCAGCCCGCCGACATTGCAGACATCGAGCCGGTTGAACTGGTGGATGTTGCGCTCGATGTAGGGCAGGAACTGCCATTTCGAGGCGAATTCCTCGCCGATCGCGAAGGGCACGGCGACCATCCGCCGCAGCGCCTCATAGGCCTCCGGCGTCTCGTCGCGGATCGGCTCCTCGAGGAAGTCGAGCGTGCCGGAGGGCATCTTCTGGCAGAAGCTCGCCGCCTCCGCCACCGACAGGCGGTGATGCAAGTCGATGCCGAGCACGACGTCGTCGCCGAGCGCCTCGCGGGCCCGGACGCACCATCTGGCCGTCGTCGCGATATGCTCGCGCGGTTCATAGATCTCGCCGCCCCGGTGACCGGAGGGCGACAGGCGCATCGCGGTCCAGCCGGCCGCGATCAGCTCCTTCGCCTGCTCGATCATCTCCTCGCCCGGCGGGGCGGAGGTGGTGGCGAAGGTCGGGATCCGGTCGCGCTGCTTGCCGCCGAGCAGCTGGTAGACCGGCACGCCGAGCGCCTTGCCGAGGATGTCGTAGAGCGCGATGTCGATCGCCGAGATCGCCGCCTGCAGCACGCGGCCGCCCTCGAAATACTGGCTGCGATACATCTCCTGCCACAGCGCGCCGATCCGGAACGGATCGCGGCCGATCAGGAATTCGCGGTAATGCTCGATGGCGCCGACCACCGCCTTCTCGCGGCCGGAGAGGCCGCTTTCGCCCCATCCGAACAGGCCTTCATCGGTCTCGACCTTGACGATGAGCTGGTTGCGCGTGCCGACCCAGACCGGGTAGGCACGGATGGCTGAGATCTTCATGTCGGTCACCAATGCCAGAGGGTGCCGTCCTCCAGCCGGTTCACCGGCAGGTAGGAGCGCTGATAGGGATGCTTCGCCGCGAGTGCCTCGTCGATGTCGACGCCGTGGCCCGGCGCCTCGCCCGGGTGGAGATAGCCGCCCTCCTGCCGCCAGGAATGCGGGAAGACCTCGTGCATCAGCGGGGTGTAGCCGGAGAATTCCTGGATGCCGAAATTCGGCACCCAGAGATCGATATGGGCATTGGTGCCCATCGCCACCGGCGAGACATCCATCGGCCCGTGGCAGGCGGTGCGGATGTGATAGACCGAGGCGAAATCGAAGATGCGCCGGAGCCCGGTCACGCCGCCGGCATGGACCGAGGTCGCGCGGATGTAGTCGATCAGCTGCTCCTCCATCAGCAGCCGCGCGTCCCAGATCGTGTTGAATACCTCGCCCAGCGCGATCGGCGTCGTCGTGTGCTGGCGGATCAGGCGATAGCCCTCCTGCAGTTCGGCCGGCACCGGGTCTTCCAGCCAGAACAGCCGGAACGGCTCCAGATCCTTGCCCAGCCGCGCCGCCTCGATCGGCGTCAGGCGATGATGCGTGTCGTGCAGCAGGTGCAGGTCGTCGCCATAGACGTCCCGCAGCCGCGCGAAGAGCTTGGGGATATGGCCCATGTATTTCGCGGTCGACCACACCTCCTCATGCGGCAAGGCCTCAGCCAGGCCCGCGCCCTGCTTCGACCCCATGCCGGTGCCGTAGACCGCGGGCAGGCCGGGGATGCCGACCTGGCAGCGGATCGCGATGTAGCCCTCGTCGCGCTTCCGGCCGACGGCATCCACGGCCTCCTCGATGCTCATGCCCTGGGCATGGGTGTAGACCATCGCCTTCTGCCGCGAGGCGCCGCCGAGCAGCTGGTACAGTGGCATGTTGGCCGTCTTGGCCTTGATGTCCCACAGCGCCATGTCGACGGCCGAGATCGCCGCCATGGTGATCGGCCCACGCCGCCAATAGGCGCCGCGGTAGAGATACTGCCAGATGTCCTCGATCTGCGCCGGGTCGCGGCCGATCAGCAGCGGCGCGACATGGTCCTGCAGATAGCTGACGACCGCGAGCTCGCGCCCGTTCACCGTGCCGTCGCCGATGCCGTACAGGCCCTCGTCGGTGACGATCTTGATGGTGACGAAGTTCCGCCCCGGCGAGCAGACGATGACCTTGACGTCCTTGATCTTCATGAAAGCACCTCAGTCGGGGTCATGGCGCCAGCCGAGCATCCGTTCGGCCTTGGCGGATGAGAAGAAGCTGCGGTTGCCGCTGAGGTCGCCGCGGATCGGCACGTCCGGGAAGAAGCGGGCGGCGAGATCCAGGCTCGGGATATCCATCACCGTGTCCGGCGCGGTGATGTAGAAGACCTCGTGGCCTTTGAACGGCGCATCGAGCGCCAAGAGGCAGGCCCGCGCCGCCGCCTCATAGAGCGTGTAGGCCCAGAGATGCTTCGACGCCTCCTTGGTGGCGAAGCCGTAGACGGCCCCGGCCTGGGCGCGCTCGTCCACCACCAGGTGGAAGCGCATGCTGGCGATCCTGAGGTCGCTGTAGCGGCGGGCGAAGGTGTCGGCCTGCTGCTCGCAGATCCATTTCGACAGCGAGTACGGCTCCTCGGTGTAGTTCGGATGCACCTCGTCGAGCGGGAGATAGTCGAAATGCGCCTCGCGGCTGAAGGACAGGCCGATCGCATTGACGCTCGACGCCTGCACGATCCGGGTGATGCCGACCTCGACCGCAGCGCGCAGGGCGTTGTAGCTGCCGGTGACGTTGTTGTTGTGGACGATGTGATCGGGGTGGTGGCCCGGCGAGGGAATGGCCGCCATGTGGATCAGGGCGTCGCAGCCGCGGAAGGCCTCGACCAGAGCGTCATAGTCGCCAATATCGGCCTGGACGAAGCGGATGTTCCCCTGCGCCTCCGCCGGCGCGGCGCGGTCGATGCTGACGATGCGGTGGCCGCGGCGCAGCGCCGCCGCGGCGATGGCGCGGCCGATCCGGCCGCTGCCGCCGGTCAGCGCGATGGTCTTGACGGTCTCTACGCTGTCCATCGTCCCCTCCCCGCTCACGCGCCGTAGACCGACTGATGCAGGCCGCGGATGTAGCCGATGGCGTAGAGCCGTCCGAAGGCGGAGTAGCCGGCATGCTCGTTGCTGTCGCCCTCGACAGTCGGGACGTGGTCGGGGCGCAGCACGCCGTCGAAGCCGATGTCGCGATAGGCGCGCATGCAGGCCAGCATGTCGGTCTTGCCGGCGTCGTGCCAGGTCTCCCGGAACGCCTCGGGCGTGCCCTGCACATCCCGGAAATGGACGAAGGAGATGACCTTGCCGAAAGACCGGATGGCGCCGGGCAGGTCGTCGGTCATCAGGGTGAAGTTGCCCTGGCACAGCGTGATCGTGTTCATCGGGCTCGGCACCGTCTCGACCAGGCGCCGGTAGTTGTCGATGCTGCGCATGATCCGGCCGACGCCGCGGATCGGCGACAGCGGCGGATCGTCCGGGTGCATCGAGATCTTCACCTTCGCCGCCTCGGCGACCGGCAGCACCTTCTTCAGGAAATAGTCGAGATTGGTCCAGAGCTCGTCCTCGCCGATCGGCGGGTTGCTGGTCAGGTCCTCAGGCACGTCGGCGATGTTGAAGCTCGTGACCACCGAGCCGCCGCGTGAGGGCGTGGCGAGATTGGTGCGCACCCAGTTGAAGTCGGTCATCCACTCGTAGCACCAGACCGGGATGCCGAGCCGGCCCATATTCTGCAGCAGCGTGCAGACCGTCGCGATCTCCTCGTCGCGCCCCGGCAGGCCGCGCTTCGCCTTGTTCAGCGGCGGGCGGGACTCGATCACCTTCAGGGTGAAGCCGGCGGCCTCGTAACGCTGCTTCAAACGCTGGAGCGGCCCGTAGTCCCACGGCGCCTCGCCCTGCAGCAGGTCGTCGGGCGGCAGGCCGCCGACGGCGAGGTCCACCCCAGCCTGCTTGGCCAGCTTCCAGACGGGCGTCGGCGTGGGGCTGATGAATTCGGCGATTTCGAGCATGGTCGTGAGGATCCCGGAGAGGCTGGGCAGTGAAGGGTGATGGTCGGCGAAGTCAGGCGGGCAGCAGCTCCGAAAGGCGCTCCTGCGCGACCTCCGGCTGCCGATCGTGGAGGAAGCATGAGGCAGTCTGGCGATCGCCGATCCGGAACAGCGGCGGCTCCGCCCCGCAAGCCTCCATCGCCCCCGGGCAGCGGGGCCGGAAGCGGCATCCGTCGGTGCCGACACCGGCCTCGCGCGCCTTGATCGGCTGGGCACCCCA
Source organism: Inquilinus sp. OTU3971 (assembly GCF_038440215.1). Lineage (NCBI taxonomy): Bacteria > Pseudomonadati > Pseudomonadota > Alphaproteobacteria > Rhodospirillales > Rhodospirillaceae > Inquilinus > Inquilinus sp. OTU3971. The sequence goes on from NZ_JASATH010000020.1 coordinate 59,463, forward strand.
GCGCCGGTCGAGATTGGGCCAGGGGATCGAATCCACGAGCAGCTGCGTGTAGGGGTGCTGCGGGTCCTTGATCACCTGGTCGACATCCCCCGCCTCCATCACCGCACCGCGATACAGCACGATGATCGACTTGGCGATATGGTAGGCGGTCGTCAGGTCGTGGGTGACGTAGATGATCGACACGCCGTGGTCGCGCTGCAGGTTGCGGAGCGTCTCGAGGATCGTGGCGCGGAGCGACGCGTCGACCATCGACACCGGCTCGTCGGCGATCAGCAGCCGCGGCTTCAGCAGCAGGGCGCGGGCGACGTTGATGCGCTGGCGCTGGCCGCCCGACAGCTGGTGCGGGAAACGGCCGAGGATGTCCTCGGGACGCAGCCCGACGGCGGTCAGTGCCTCCTCCATCTTGCTGCGGGCATCCGCCTTCGACGCCGCGAGGCGGAACTTCCGGATCGGCACGGTCAGCAGATGGTCGACCGTGTAGAACGGGTTGAAGACGGCGAAGGGGTCCTGGAACACGGCCTGGACCTCGCGGCGATAGGCCATCTTCTCCTTGCCGCGGAGGGTCGAGACGTCCTTGCCGCGATAGATGATCCGGCCCGTCGAGGGCGCGATGAAGCCGAGCAGCAGCATGGCCAGCGTGGTCTTGCCGCTGCCGCTCTCGCCGGCCACGGTCAGGATGGTCGGCTCGTCCTCCTTGAGCGTCAGCGAGATGTCGCGCAGCGCGACCGTCGTCTGTGCGTTGACCAGCCCGCGGGTATAGGTCTTCGAGACGTGCTCGAGCCGCAGCAGATCGGCCATGTCAGGCGTCCCCGTCATAGAGGTGGCAGGTCACGCCGCGACCGCCGGCCAGGATGCGCTGCTCGGGCCGTACCGTGCTGCAGACGGCCATGGCCCTGCCGCAGCGGGGATGGAAGGCGCAGCCGCCCGGCAGCCGCAGCAGCGACGGCGCCAGGCCGGGGATGCCCCGGAAGACGCCCTTGTTCTCCAGGCTCGGCAGGCTCTCGATCAGCGCCTGGGAATAGGGATGCTTCGGGTCCGTGAACATCTCGCGGACCGTGCTGACCTCGACCAGCCGTCCGGCATACATCACCGCGACCTTGTCGACGAACTGCGCCATCAGGCCCATGTCGTGGCCGATCAGGATGACCGCGGCGTTGATCGCCTTCTGGACATTGTCGATCGTCTCCATCACCTGGCGCTGGGTGACGACGTCGAGCGCGCTGGTCGGCTCGTCGGCGATGATGACATGGGGGTCGAGCAGGATGCCGATGGCGATACAGACGCGCTGCTTCATGCCGCCCGACAGCTCATGGGCATACATGCGGTAGACGCCGGCATCGAGATCGACCGATTGCAGCGCCCGCTTGCAGCGCGCCTCGATGGAAGCGCGGGATTCGCCCGGCAGGTGCGACTTCACCGCGTCGATCATCTGGGCGCCGATCCGCATCACCGGGTTGAGCGAGTTCATCGCGCCCTGCGGGATATAGGCGATCCGCGACAGCCTCGCCTGGCGCATCCCTTCCGCGTCCAGCGCCATCAGGTCGGCGCCGCCGATGATCACCGCGCCGCCCTCGATCCGGCCCGGCGGCTTGATCATCCGCATCATGGCCAGCGCCAGCGTGCTCTTGCCCGAGCCGGATTCGCCGACCATGCCGAGCTTCTCGCCGGCCTTTAGCGTGAAGCTGACATCGTCGAGCGCTTTGGCGCGGCCGGAGTCGGTGTAGTAGGTCACTTCGAGGTTGCGGACATCGAGGACCGGCTGGATTGCCGCGGCGGGTCGGTTCATGGTCCCTGCCCTTTCCCGGAGCGGCGCGAGCGTCACATCCATCGCCGTCACTCCGACCTGCGCACGCGGGGATTGGCCAGCTCGTCGAGCCCCATATTGATCAGGGCGAGCGAGCCGAGGATCAGGATCATCGCCACCGAGGGGATGATCGGCCACCACCACCAGCCGTTGAAGAAGGCGCCCTGCGACTGCGCCGCCCAGATGATGTTGCCGAGCAGCGGCTCACGCAGCGGCCCGAGCCCGAGCACGGCGAGATAGAAGGCGGCGAACACGGCCGAGAACACCTGGGCGACGAAGGCCGCGGCGATGAAGGGCAAGAGGCAGGGCAGGATCTCCTTGAAGATGATGCCGAGATCGCTGACGCCCGACAGCTTGGCCACGGCGACGAACTGCCGTTCCTTCATCGTCAGCACCTGGGCGCGGATGACGAGGGTCGGCCCCATCCAGGCCAGCAGCACCACGATCAGCGCCATGGTGACGATGGTGACGTCGCGCTTGTCGAGCGAGCCGGCGATCACGACCTGGATCAGCAGCACCGGGATCGGCGTCAGGATCTGGCAGACCGTGCGGATGATCGCATCGATCCAGCGGCCGAAATAGGCGGCGATGAAGCCGAGCACGACGCCGATCAGCGTGCCGAGCCCGCCGGCGACGAAGCCGATGAAGGCCGTCTGCCACATGCCCACGACCATGGCGGAGAACAGGTCGCGGCCGAAGAAATCCGTGCCGAAGGGGTATTTCAGGCCCGGCGGTTTCTTCACCGCCACCGACAGCGGATAGGCGTCCTTGGGATTGATCGTCAGCAGGCCGATGACGGTGAAGGCGGTCAAGCCGAGCAGGATCAGGACGCCGAGGGCCAGCCCCTTGTTGCGGCGCAGATAGCGCAGCACCAGGACCAGGCTGCCCGGGCGTCCGAGCCTGGTTTCGGCGGGCGGCGAGAGCGCGGCGATCGACATGTCTCTCGCTCCTCACGAATGCCGGACGCGGGGATCGAGCAGCGGGTAGAGGAACTCCACCACCGTCATCAGCACCGCCACGGCGATGGTGATGAACAGCACGATGCCGTAGATGGTCGGGAAGTCGTTGGCGCGGATGGCGAGGTTGAGCATGCTGCCGATGCCCGGCAGGCCGAACAGCCCCTCGACGATGATGGCCGAGGTGACGACGGTGCCGAGCGCCAGGGCCAGCCCGGTCACCTGCGGCAGCATCGCGTTGCGGAGATAGTAGTCGCGGAAGATCCGGCCGCCGGTCAGGCCCTTGTGCTCGGCGAAGTTCACATAGTCCTCGCCCTGGATGGTGACGCCCATGCCGCGCATCGACAGCACCCAGCCGCCGACCGAGCCGAAGATCAGGGCCAGCGCCGGCAGCACCTGGTGCCGCAGCAGGTCGAGAATGAAGTCGAGCGAGAAGGTCGGCACCACCCCGACCGAATAGGCGCCGCCGAGCGGCAGCCATTTCAGCCGGAAACCGATGAAGAACAGCAGCAGGATGCCCATGATCACGGGCGGCACGCCGGTCAGCAGGATGAAGGGCGTGGCGAAGGCCCTGAGCCAATGCGGCGCCCGCGGCCAGGCGGCGACGGCGCCGAGCAGGTTGCCGAGGATGAAGCTGAGGATCGTCGTGACCAGCAGCAGGCCGATGGTCCAGGGCAGCGACTGCGCCAGCAGGTCGGCGACGGTCGACGGGTAGCGGTACAGCGAATAGCCGAAATCCATCCGCAGGATGTTGCCGAGATAGGTCCAGTACTGGTGGTACAGCGGCTGGTCGAGCCCGAACTGCTGCTGCATCGAGGCGATGATCTTCTCCAGATCCTGGGGCGAGAAGCCGCCGGTGCGGGCCAGCTCGCCGAACCGCTCGCGCAGCGCATTGCGGCTCGACAGGCGCGGGATGAAGAAGACGATCGTCGAGGCGGCCCAGACCACCAGGACGAGGAAGAGAAGACGTTTGATGACGAGCTTGAGGGTCACTGGGACGATCCTGCTGTCTTGGAGCGGGATGGGTTCGGATCCGATCGGCCGACCAAAAGAAGAACGCGTCCCCCCTCCCCTCGCGGGAGGGGGTTAGGGGGAGGGGGTTTTCGCGGTTGATGCCGGCCTGAATTCTGGCGGTCCGGCTCTGTCTCCAGGACCTGTTCTCTGCGCATTCGCGCGCGGACGCGCGCAGACCCCTCCCCCTGCCCCCCCC